>CAZGAS010000048.1:0-5565 GCA_964523875.1 uncultured Planctomycetia bacterium
CATTAATCGGAAATTATAATTGTCGCCAACCGGTAATTATAATTGTCGCATAACACCAATCTCAAGAATCTTACCTAATTACTTTGCAACCCTTGTTATATGGCAAAATAGCAGGTATACTTTATCATATAGTAAATTAATTTTAAAAGTCTTAAATAAGTATGTTTTGTTTTGCTTGCGGGAGTATTCAGTATTGGGGGATGGTGTAATATGGAAAGTCACAAATTACCAAATAGGCAGATATGCCATATATATAAGCTTGTTGCGATATTTTTAATACCACTCTATCTATTTACGCAGGTTTTTTCATCTATCTCATATACCCCTTTGTCTAGTAAGCAAGTATCAGCTATAAAAGAATATGCTCTACGTCCTGCTTCTGCTTTGGTTGAAAATAGTTCTTCTATAAAACCACCACTGTCGGAAATTGAAAAAATACTTATAAATGCAGCATATGTTGATGTAGCACCTGTAGATGTTAGCCAGGTAATAGCTCTTTCAGAGCAACAGATAGAGCAGTTAGATAGATTAAATTCATGGTCAAAAATATCATCTGAATCTAGTAAATATTACAATTTCTATACATATCGGTTTGAGGGTACCAGCAAGACTGTTTTTGTAGTTGAACCTCTTTATGATAAGGATATGATATGGCGTGACCCTTGTTGGCAAATGCGTAAAGTTCTCCATGGTAAATTTACAAAATTAAATACACATCAAATTTTCTCTGTTTTGACAGAAGCTAATAAGTGCGTGCTAGGACCACATGCTACTGAAGATGATGTTCTAAGGTTATTTTTCTTGAGCACTCAGAATAAATTTTCACAGACAACGTCCAGGTATTTGTTGGGCCTAGAAGATTATGATTATGCTAAAAATCAGTTGGACAATAAGGATTATAGCCATATAGCACTTTTTTCATGGATATATTATAAGGAGATAGCTATTTTACAGGATGTTTTAAAAATATCTGACAGAGATGTTACTGTATTAGATATGGCTACGGGCTTTGCGAATTTTATATTTACTGCCCAAGAGCTTTTGACTGATGATAATGATAGAGTGAAATATATAGGAAGTGATATCTCTGATCGAGATATGGGGCAGGCTATTAGTTATGCAGAATCCAAAAATACGTCGGTTGAATTTGTTTTTGATGATATGACTAAACCCGCATGGGGCAAGAGGTTTCTTTCATCGAATAATAATAAAAAAGTAGATATGGTGGTTGTGAACCATGTTCTTGAGCACCTTGATGGTAATCCTATAGATTATTTGATTGAGTGGGCGTCGGTTGTCAATGAGGCCTTGGTGATATCTGTACCTCTTGAAGATGCAAAAGAGACTACAATAAGTGATCATAGTCATGCTTTTACTGCTGAAGGCCTGAAAGAATTAGGCAATGAGTTAAATTTGACAAGTAATGGTTCGTTAATTATCGATTATAGCCAGGTGTTTTCAGGTATATTGATTATAATGCCAACAGACTCTGTGCTGCTTTTAACACGCGTTGAAGCGATAAATAATTTTGGGGAAGATATTGTGGGCCAGATAGAAGGTGTTTATAATGATATATGGGGGCGTGATGCCTATCGCTTTAAAGGGGTGTCATCAAAAGGAAAGCGAATTGATTCTAGCGAAGTATTGAAAACACTTAATGATGTGTATAGTAAAAATTATATAGGAAGATTTGTAGCTGAAAAGATTGCTAGTGCCTTATGCTACGTAAGGGGCACTAATGATAAAGAAGGATATATGAATCCAGCTGATCCTGAATATATTAAAGATATAGCAGTGGCATGGATAGATAATTTGAGGGTAATAAAAAACAAAGAACCTGTAGAGGTTAATGATCTGGATATATTCGCAAAGGTATGGGCTAATTATAACACGTATATGCATTTTATGCGTGTTGCGGAAACAATTAGCGGAAAATCAAGTTGTGATAGCTTTAATGGTATTTTAGCTAAAGATATTAAGCCTAAAGATATCGAAGAATTGGCTGGCAGCGCATTAAAGGAATATGAAAAAGCGGATATTATTAGTCTAGAATCTACAAATACCCTTATGAGAAAGACGAGTGAGGAAGTGGAAGAATTGTTTAGGAGTGCTAATTATGCAGAGCTGGTTCATTTGACAGTCTTAGCGATTTTGTATGGGGAAGGACGCTTTTACCAATTAGTCCAGCTTTATCTTGAACGATTCGGTTCAGATGAATTTAAAAATAGTTTTAATGATTTAGTTGAATTATATGTTAAAAATATTGAACAAAAATATCACGTTACCTTGCCTGTATCGAATATAGATTGGATAGAGCTTGCTGATAAAACTGAGATATTTTTTAATACGGCTGAACCATTAATGATTCCGGAAGATTTTAATTTTTCCGCGGAAGAGATGTTGAAAAGGCAGAAACTAATGCGAGAAGCAGAGTCTCATATTAAACATGTGGAGAAAGAATTTGCAAAATCTGAGATTGGCGTAGATAGCATTAGAGGCCAGGAGCCCGCAGATGCCTATGCTAATGCTATGTTGCTCTTTAAAGAAAGATTATTAGAAGTCGATAGAGGAGAAAATAATTTAGCAAGCATTTTAAAAGAGTACCGCCATAATCTTATACAATGCAGAAAGCTGGCCAATATAAGATATGGACATGGGTACCATTTCTGGACAGGCGCGGGAGAGCGCCTAGGGCAGTTGAAGCTAAGTTCGACTCATTCTCGATACCAATTATACCATATGGAAGCTTACGCGGAGCGCATGTTTGTGACCGCGCGGTTAGCGGCAAGCGATCCTTCTTATGTTCAAGGAGAAATATCGTTAAATCAATCTTATGATAATTATCTATCAGGTCATGAAATTACTCTATATATTCAGGAGTGGATTGGGCAATATGGCCCTAGAAGAGCAGCTATATTTGGATTCGCTGGCCCTGATACTATTAATGAGAATACTAATATAATAGCGGCAGATAGAAAGATAAGAGAGATAATATTGTCAGCATGGAAGCATGGCGCGGATAAGGGAAAATGGGGGTTGCTCGTTACCGGATATACGGAAAAACTGCGATATTTAATTCGTGATGGCGATATTAATTTTAAGTTAGCAGATGAAATTTTACAGACCTTGAATGAGAGCAGAATAATAGAGGCAGAACAAACAATAGCCCTGTTAAATCCCTATGATGGTGCGGGCAAGATAGATAATAATAATCCTTCATTTGCAACAATTGGTGTACATGTTCATAATGCGGATCCTGATGTTATTTATGAGACCTTACTTCATCTTAGAGAGATAGATTGGCCTTATGTTTCTAAATGGCCGCTGATAGGAACAACCTCCAGCGATGTTCTTATCGCTGAACGAGAGAGAGGGATGGCTCTTGAGCTTGGTGTTACACGATATGCTATGACTGCAAGAAGGCACCTTAAAGCGGGCAATCAAAATCGTGTTATGCCGAACGTACCGATTGCAAGAGATAGAGAATCATTTTACTTTACGCTTGATGATGATTATGTTCCCGCTGCCCAGACCATGAATAGGTTAATACCTGGATTACTCGCACAGCCCTTAGTGTCATATTCACAAGTACCATTATTTTTTAGAGGCTCTATTGAGCCCGGACATTCTATTGCGAAGCATTCTGATGCCAATATTATTCAAGGGTGGTCTACAGGCCTGTATCAAACGCTTAATGACTTAGGAAATTTGGATGAGCTTGATGCTGGTAAGCAGTCAGAACCACTTCTTCTTCCTTCAGGAACAGGTACACTTTTTAGGCTCACTCCAGGCAAAAATTCATTAGCATCTGTCGGCTATATTTGCACAGAGACATCAGGGGAAGATTTTGCTACAGGCGCGCTTCTACACCTAAAGGAGATGACGGATATTTTTGTAGAAGATACTAATAAATGGAAATCAGGAATACTTGTTAACGAAGGTTGGGTTATTGGTGATGGAGTAGATTATCTAGGACGTGCAAAGCAACAAATTAGATGGTCTGAAGGGGGCACCTACATAGGTGTTCATATTTGGTTAAAATCTATTCTTAGATCAATTTGGCGTAGTTTTTCCCAAAAAAGGCCATTGAAGAATGTTATTGGCAGGTTTAGCTTTAAGCAGGTATTTATGGCGTTTCATCTATTTTTTGGATTTGCTATTCAAGCGTTTGTGGGCTTCGTATTTTTTATAGTAGTGCCTGTAACGGTTATCATTATGTGCCATGCATTGATTTACCCATTTATATCTCTCTTAGCAATATATATTGTTTTATGGTTTTTGCCACTTCTTTTTATTGGTTATGTTTTTCGTCATTCAGGCTTGACGCTGTTTGATTTAATAGAATTTTCTATTTTGCACAATATTGGTGCACATTTTAGCTTAGTTAGAGGGACGCTTAGAGGTTTATTCAAAAGCCCTATGACATGGCAGGCATTTAAAGGGCAGTCTACTAAAAAGAGCAGTAGCAGGCAACTTATACCGTATATAGCGCTTGGTTTATTAAACGTAGCTGCTGGTATAGCCGGAGTCTTCGGAGCTTCAAATCCAATATTTGCGTTTTTATTTTTGAATGCGCTTTTTTTCTTTTTAACAATTGCCTTTTATAAGCCTACACCAAAAATAGAACGTGACAAGATAATACGTATGAGCAAGGATGCCAGAGATACCCTGACAAGAAGAATATTCAAATATCTAAGCTATGGCGATAGAAGCAGCACATCTATTAAGCATGACAAAAATATAAAACGTTTTGGTGTCTCATTATCCATACTTACAACTGTATATATGATAGCAGCCTCAGCCTGGTTGCTATATATCTGGTCCATGTCAACATTACCGTTTGGTTTTTTTGCGCTGTTTATAATTATAGCGCAATGGCTTGTATCTAGCAATCAAACAATCGATCGCATTTCCATAATACGAGGTATGAATATAATAGATTACGTGGATAGGTTAACTCCAAAAGCTCAGGTAGGCTATCTAATAGATCAGTTTGAGGATATGCTTAACAGCAAAAAGAACATAGGCGCTGTGGGGGGTGCGCTTGGGCCTGATATAGTAAAGAATATCGAAAATGAGAAAACAGCGGTTAAGGAAAAAATAGAGGCAAAGAAAATCAGAAGCAGTTTGAATAGATCAAAGAAATCCTGGATTAGGAAGAAAGTAACACGCATTTTTTACTTGCTGCTTGTGCTTGGGGTAATATTTGAATTTATTGATACTTCGAATAGGACTATTAAACAGAGTGAAACCCTAGATCTAATAGATGCTCAACCCGCAATGTTACCTATTTCCAAAGATGTTAAGAGCGCGGATGCACTAAAAGAGGTTAGCATCGGTTGGACTGATGATAGGTTGCATAAGAATCAAATTATTATTGAAACCCCCGATGTGGTGAAATTGGCAAATAAGTCGGAGAAGATAACTAGCATGCCTTTAGCGGGTTATTCAAAAGACAATACCGCACAAGAAACGCATCAGAAAATGTCAGCTGAGAAAGCTGAGGATGGTAAGACAGGAAAGGTGTTGGAGATTTTACAAAAAGATAAACCAGCAAAAAGAACT
>CAZGAS010000048.1:5665-8004 GCA_964523875.1 uncultured Planctomycetia bacterium
TAAGACAGGAAAGGTGTTGGAGATTTTACAAAAAGATAAACCAGCAAAAAGAACTGACATGGCTTTAGAAGGTTATTCAATTGATAACACCGCACAAGAAATGTTTCTTAAAATGTCAGCTGAGAAAGCTGAGGATGGTAAGACAGGAAAGGTGTTGGAGATTTTACAAAAAGATAAACCAGCAAAAAGAACTAACATAGCTTTAGAAGGTTATTCAATTGATAATACCGCACAAGAAATGTTTCTTAAAATGTCAGCTGAGAAAGTCGAAAATGGCGAGATAGGAGAGGCAATAGCAATTTTGCAAAAAGCGTACAAGAAAATGCCTGAAGATTTGGCTGTTGCTTGTAAACTTGCGGAGCTATTGAGTTGGGATAATAGGATTAAGGAGTCTTTCAAGCTGTATCAGGATATATTAAGAAAGGATTATGATCATTTTGATGCAAATTTAGGCATTTTGCGTGTTGCAAGTTATCTAGGTAAAATGGAATATGCAGAATTAGGATACAGGCAATTATTAGAAAAGCATCCTTATAATGTGCGGATTTTGAATGGACTTGCAGAGGTCCTGAGTTGGCAGGCAAAGTACGAAGAATCTATAAAAATATATCTTAGAGTACTAGAAATCTCACCAAATAATATAAAGATAATTAAAGCGATAGCCGAGTTGAATTCCTGGGATGGCAATATGGATGAGGCTATAAAATATTATCAGCAAGCATCGAAACTGTCGCCAGATAATAAAGAAGTCAAATATAGACTCGCTGATTTGCAAAACAGATTTATTTTTACTCTGGATTATGGATATCAAAAGACAGATTTTAGTACGGGTAATATAATAGGGTTATCGCTTTTGTATAAACCCAACCTTGATGATTATTGGGTTTTTGGGATAAGACAGCAATCTCAATATAGCATGAGTGAGAAGCTATTCGCGTTAAGCTATTTTCATAAATTTGACCTGCCTCTGGGGGTATATGTGGGCGCAGAATATTCTCCTGATGCTGAATTTTTTGCGCGTTTTAGAGCAAATACTGCTGTTACTTATAGTCCATTTGATAAAGTTGACTTTTCACTTGGTGCAGGTTTTGCTGATTATGGCACAACCCAAACTTTTGATGTTTATCCATCAGTTACTTGGAGTATTAACCCCCAAACATATCTTACAGGTCAAGTTTCTTATGGAAAAGATTCTGCTGGTCTTGTTTCTACAGGCTATGGCCTTAGACTAAATAGATACATCGATTATGGTAATTTCTATTTATCGTTAAGTAGAGGAGGTCAAAAATATGCAATTGGAGAAGGGATACTTTTTGATGCTGATATTACTACATATGGGGCTGGTTTCGAGAAATGGATAACAAAGAGGTTCGGCTTAGGACTTGATGCATCTTATGCTGATTCTGACGGCATTGATTATCCTAAATTTACTGCAGGAGCAAAGCTTAAATGGAGATTTATGACTTTAAGCAAAGAGCTGCGAGAACAGTTAGAAAAATATGGCTTACAAAGCTGGCAAATAAATGAATTTATGCGCTATGACAAAGAGAACGAACGAATAAGGGCGAATTTAGACATAGCTGATGTTATAGCCTCTATTTTAGGAATCAGCAAGAGTCAACTATTAAGAAAGGCCCTCTTTCATGAGAAACTGCATAATATCATATCATTGCTTAAAGTTGATTTAAAAAAGATTGAAAGAGACTTAAGGGGCGAGTTGTCTCAAGATAGCTTTAAAACTTTGATACGCGTTTTTCAAACAGAATACAACTTATATGATAATAGGGCTTATGAAGAATTAACGCCTGAGCAGCTAAGTGAGATACTTGAGGATATTTTTGTAACATATTATACCTATAAGTTCATGGGCAATCAGGCCAAGTCAGCAGATCCACTTAAAGAAGAGAATGTTGCAGTAAAATTATTTAAGCAATTTAGCAAGCAGATAGAAGATGTAGCGAGAATTTATTCTTTGGTGATTTCTGACGCAAGTGGCAACTTAATAATAACATCTATGCATGATATTTTTACTACAGCACATGGGGGAAGCAAGGAAGAGCAGATTTTACGTTTGAAAGAAATCTTTAAATTATCAAGGCTATTAGGGGGTAGCTCAAGAGTAAGTTTTGATAAGAGTGAGAAGTCGAGTGAGAAAAATATTCTAGAGAAACCAGCAAATATCAGTAATCATGGCGCAAATGAACCAACTTTTTATAAGAATAGGCAAGATATATTATCTAACCGAGCAATTCAATCAGCTGCTTAATTTTCACCGCTTTAGCCACTTAATATCGTAGTCGTTCTTCAGCTTATCCAAAACCCCTATAATCTCATCAAAA
>CAZGAS010000049.1:0-5893 GCA_964523875.1 uncultured Planctomycetia bacterium
AAGGAGGATTACATGACAGAGGTAAAATTACCAACATTGGCTGAGGGCGTTGATATGGCAGTAGTCTCATTCTGGCATAAAGATGCGGGTGAGGATGTTAAAAAGGGTGATGACTTAGTTGAGATGCTGACTGACAAGGCTACGTTTAATGTTCCCTCGCCTGTTTCAGGCAAACTTAATAATATACTGGTTGAAGAGGGAGCGGAGGTTAAGGTTGGTGATCTTATAGCAGAGATTGGGGAGGTATAGACAGAAGATGTCGATTCATGAAGCTGATAGGATGCGCAGGCTTCCGCTTTATCTTTTTACGATTATTGATGACCTTAAGGCAAAGGCTATAGCAAGGGGCGTAGATGTTATAGACCTTGGTATGGGCAGCCCTGATTTGCCTACGCCTAAGCATATTGTAGATGAGCTATGCGAACAGGTACGTGTCAATGAAAACCAGAGGTACTCAAGGGCAAATGGTGAGCCTGAAAAGATATTAAGGCACGCTATAGTCCAGTGGTATAAGAAAAGGTTTAATATTGATCTTAATCCTGATAATGAGGTCCTGCCTCTTATCGGTTCAAAGGAGGGTGTGGCGCATCTATCCCTGGCATTTTTAAATAATGATGATATCGCGTTGGTGCCGAATCCCGCTTATCCTGTACATTTTAATGGCGTTATAATGGCAGGTGGTATACTGTATAATATACCAATGACAGCGGATGATAATTTTAAACCCGATCTGAAGTCTATAAGCCCTGAGATACTAAATAAGGCAAAGCTTTTATTTATAAGTTATCCTCATAACCCCACAACCGCTATAGTCGGCAAAGAATTTTTTGAGGAGATTATAGCCTGGGCTCAGGATAAGCCGAATCTTATTATAGCGCATGACCTGGCTTACTCTGATATTGTTTTTGATGATTTCCGGGCACCCAGCATATTAGAGGTTGAAGGCGCGAAGGATTTAAATATCATAGAGTTTCATACACTGTCAAAGTCATATAATATGGCTGGCTGGAGAATAGGCCTCGCTGTAGGCAACAAGGATATACTTGCTTCTTTAGCAAAGACAAAAAGCTACATTGATTTTGGTATATTCAGGGGCATACAGCTTGCCGCCGCTAAGGCGCTTACAGGGCCGCAGGATTGCGTAAAAGAGTTGGTAGCGGTTTATAAGAAGAGAAGGGACCTGTTTTGTGACGGCCTAAACAGCATAGGTTGGCATGTAGCCAAACCTAAAGCAACCTTTTATATATGGACACGTATCCCTGAGCAGTTCAGATCTCTTACATCAATGGAGTTCGCGACATTGCTTATTGAAAAGGCAGGGGTAGCTGTTGCCCCTGGTACAGGTTTTGGCGAATATGGTGAAGGTTATGTACGCTTTGCTCTTGTAGATAGCGAGCAGCGTCTTCAGATGGCAGTAGAACGCATAGGTAAGCTTTTTAACAAATAAGACTAAATGCAAAAACCAAAGCGGATTCTTCTCCTTTATATATCTGTTCTTTCCGGGCATCATCGCGCGGCGATGGCTGTTGAAAAAGCGTTGTTGGCCCTTAACCTCGAGACACAGGTCTTTAGCATAAACTCTTTTCATTACACCAATCCAATACTCGAGAGGGTAATAAATCGCACCTATAATGGAATCATAAAAAGAACCCCTGAGGTATGGGAATATCTTTATGATAATCCAAAGATTGTCAAGAATACCCAGTCATTAAAAGAGATGATGCACAGGTACAACAGTACCAAGATGAGGACATTGATTACTGATTTTAATCCTGACATCATTGTTTGTACCCAGGCGTTTCCATGCGGTTTGGTAGCGGATTATAAGGTAACATTTAACTCCAAGCTTTCCCTTGTCGGCATACTTACGGATTTTTACCCGCATTCTTATTGGGTATATGAGGCTGTAGATAAATATGTAGTCGCGTCCAATGACGCGAAGGCAAGGCTGCTTGCCAATGGTATTCTGGAAGACAAGATACATGTTTTCGGCATACCTATAGATACACGATTCAACAAGGACCATGATAAGAGCGCTATATATAATAAGATGGCGCTCGACACCAATAAAAAGACCATACTTATTATGGGTGGAAGCGGAGGGCTTGGCCCGATAAAAAAAGTGGTCTTTGCCCTTGATAAGATAAACACAGATATACAGATTGTCGTTGTTGCCGGAACAAATGACAAACTTGTCAGGTATCTTAAAAAGCGCATGCAACGGTTCACTAAGAAGATTATAGTTACAGGTTATGCTGATAATATTGACGAGCTTATGGAGATATCAGATTTAATAATTACAAAGCCCGGTGGGCTTACTGTCTCAGAGGCCTTGGCAAAGAGCCTGCCTATACTCATCATAAACCCAATACCGGGTCAGGAGTCAAAGAATACGGAATTTCTTCTCAAGGAAGGCGCGGCTATCAAGGCTGAAAACGAGGCGGAGGCAGCTATCTTAGTTGAGAGCCTATGCAAGGCGCCGGTGAAACTTGAGGCAATGAAGCAGGCCTCGACAAGGATTGGTAATGCTGATTCCGCTGTCAATATCGCAAAGATGCTTATGGAGCTATAGAGATGTTTTTTGCTTTATACAGGATAGGGATATTCATAGCGTTAAACACGCCTTTAAGAGCGGGATATAAGATTGCTGGATTTGTCTCAAGTCTGTACGCGTTCTTTTCCCGCGCGGATAGGCAAGCGCTTCGGGATAATCTTAAGCAACTCTTTCCTGATTATGAGGATAGCCGTATAAAGGATATATCATCAAAGATATTTATAAATTTTGGTAAATACCTTGTAGATTTTTTCAGGTTCTCACTAATTGACGCGGATTACATAAAACAATATGTTAAGGTAGAAGGCAGGCATTACCTTGACAAGGTGCTTGAGCAAAAAAAAGGCGCGATCCTTGCATCAGCCCATATAGGTAATTGGGAGCTAGGCGGGGCTGTACTGGCCGCTTTAGGCTTTTCCCTGAGTGTCGTTGCCCTTACACACAAACATGATAATGTAAACAAGTTTTTTATAGAACAAAGAGAGGCAAAAGGGGTAGGTGTCATACCAATAGGAATAGCGGTAAGAAGATGTTTTAAGGTCCTGGCAGATAACGGGGCTATTGCGCTGGTAAGTGACAGGGACTATTTTGACAATGGCCTTCAGGTAGAGTTCTTTGGCAAAAAGGCTATTATTCCAAAGGGCCCGGCAATCTTCTCCAGGAGGTGTTTAGCGCCGATAGTACCTGTTTTTATGGTGCGTAACCCGGATGATACCTTTACCCTTAAGATATTAGAGCCAATCATGCCTGTTCATACGAAGAATGAGCATGATGATATGATTTCTGTTACAGAGAAGGTAGTAAAGGTAATAGAAGGTGTTGTAAAAAAATATCCCGAGCAGTGGTTTGTTTTTAAGCGGTTTTGGGAAAAGATGGGTAAGGGAAAGGGATAATAATGAATGCCTGTGTAGTAATACCCGCTTTTAATGAGGCGGCGAGTATATCAAAGGTTATAAACGGGGTTAAAGCGCTTGATATTGATGTGATAGTTGTTGATGACGGTTCACTGGATGAGACTTCATTGATAGCGGAAAAGAGTGGCGCGCATATAATACATAATCCTCAAAGATACGGTAAGGGGCTTTCATTGAGAAGGGGATTTGATTACGCTATCAAGAATAGCTATGATATTATAATCAGCATGGATGGTGACGGCCAGCATGATTCAGCGGATATACCGCGTTTTTTGGAGATGGTGAAGAACAAAAAGGCCTGTGTAGCCCTTGGCAATAGGATGGATGACCCCAAGGATATGCCGCTTATACGTATCTTTACTAACAAGTTTATGTCTTTTGTAATATCAGTAATATGCCATCAGAATATCCCTGATACCCAATGTGGATTCAGGCTTTTTACCAGAGACGCGATATCAGGAATAGACATAAAGGCCCACAAGTTTGAGGTGGAATCTGAGCTCCTGGTAAAACTCTCGAGGAACGGTTTTAAGATAGAGTCGGTTCCTATACGGTCTATATATGGCCAGGAGAAGAGTAAGATAAGGCCCATTCGCGATACTTTTCGTTTTATGCGTTTTTTAACAAGAATCCTGATTGAAAAATAGTACAGAGAGGTGATCCTATGATAGACGCTATTTTAACGAGCCTTTCTTCTCTGCCAAAAGAGTTATCAGTTACTATTATAGCGGCGTTACCGGTGCTTGAATTAAGAGGCGCTATCCCGATAGGTCTTTCAATGGGGCTTGATATAAAGAGAGTGGTTTTTTTCTCTATTATCGGTAATCTTATCCCTGTTGTGCCAATATTATTTTTGTTGGATCCTGTCTCGGCATACCTTAGAAGGTTCTGGTTGTTTAAGAAATTCTTTGACTGGCTGTTTGAACGCACCAGGAGAAGATCTGACCTTATTGAAAGGTATGAATTTTTAGGGCTCATGCTCTTTGTAGCGATACCGCTGCCTATAACAGGCGCATGGACAGGGTGCGTAGCCGCAACGTTATTTAAGATACGCCTAAGATACGCTTTATTGGCAATTACTATTGGCGTGTTAATAGCCGCGTCTATAGTGACCGTGGTTTCTCTTGCTGGAAAAGGTCTTTTTTACCATGTCTTCATACCTCATTATTGATGGATATAATCTGATTTACGCTATTCCATCTCTTTTAAAAGCCAGTCGTAAGAGTATTGATTTTGCCCGCGATAACCTTATTAGTATGGTCGAGTCTTACTGCGACTGCTATAACGCGGAAGGGATTATTGTATATGATGGCAACCAAAAGAAGCGTACTATAGAAGAAGGCAATCCTACTACCATATTCGCCAAAAAAGGTGAGGGCGCGGACGCGGTTATAGAATCGCTTGTCTATAAGCTTCCTGATAGGGGCCAGGCAAGGGTTGTGACTGATGATAGGGTTGTAATGAATATGGTTATTGGCATGGGGGCCTTTACTATGCACGCGTCAGTATTTGAAGTTGAGGCCAGACAGGCTATTGAGTCAATTCGAAAAAATATACAATAGGTATTCAGCTCTTTCAAATAGAAACAGCTTAAGACCGAAACAGCTTAAGACCGAAACAGTTACCAAATTGTGAGGGACACTGTTTTATTTTTAATCGGGACAGTGGTCACAAGACTAAAAATCATGCATAGATTTATTAAATTATATATAATACTTGTATTATTATGCGCAATCTCTGGTTATGTTGTTGCCTCTGATGCCCTACCCACTATGAGGATAATATCCCTGACACCCGCTACCACAGAGATACTCTTTGAGCTAGGTCTTGATAAAGAGATAGTTGGTGTATCGAGTTACTGTACCTGGCCTGTGAAAGCCAGGGCAAAGGAGAGGGTAGGTTCTTTTAGCAATCCCAATATTGAAAAGATAATAATGCTTAAGCCCGATCTGGTTATCCTTACAGGCATGGAGCAGGAACATATAAAGGATATATTTTCTAGACTTAATATTAAATACATCAATGTGGACCCGGCAAATCTTAGTGAGCTCATATCTTCCATTGAAGAGCTAGGCAATGCTACAGGCACTGTTTCTCAGGCAAAGATACTAGCGAATAGCATACGCTCTGTTATTAGCAGGCTAAAAAAGTTTAATTCCAGCATCCCTGGCCTTAAGAAGCCAAAGATATATATGGAGATATGGCATGACCCTATAATGTGCCCCGGAAGGAACTCATTTGTTGATGATATGATAGAGACCGCCGGTGGTGTTAATATAACAGCTGATCTCAACCGGTCTTATTCAAGGATCGATCCTGAACAGGTAATCCTGCGGAATCCTGACATTATAATATTGGCCTATATGAAGCCGGATGATTGGGTTGAACAGACATTTGCTAAGAGGCTTGGCTGGGAAGATGTGAA
>CAZGAS010000049.1:5993-7856 GCA_964523875.1 uncultured Planctomycetia bacterium
CCGCTTTTCTGTCAGGGTTCGTTACTATATTTTTAGTCTATATGCTTTCAAAAAAAGGCGCGCGCGTAGGTACCGAAGACCTGCTTTTGTCAGGAGTAATTATTACCGCTATGCTTTCCGGGATCATTATGTTTATAGTCTCGGCTACTGAGCGTGAGGGCCTACACAATGCCTTATGGTGGCTGCTTGGTAATACGCAGATATATGACCTTAAGCTCCTTTTGTTTGTAAGCGTAATCTCTGTAACTGGAATTATCCTAAGCACACTCCTGGCAAGAAATTTGAATATCATGAGCCTTGGGGAAGAAGAGGCTATAACCATGGGCCTTAATGTGGAGAGGGTGAAACTGATATTCTTTGTTATATCTTCAGTAATGACCGCGGCTGTAGTATCTGTATGCGGAATGATAGGTTTTGTCGGCCTTATAATACCGCATATCGCCAGGCGATTTATTGGCCCGGATCACAGAAGGCTAATACCCGCTTCAGCCTTATGCGGCGGAATATACCTTATATTATGTGATATATTGGCGCGGAGAGTTACACAGCCTATCGAGCTGCCTATAGGGGTAGTAACCGCTATCTGCGGTGCCCCGTTTTTTATATTATTCCTTAGAAGGTCAAGGAGGTCCAAGTAGAGCTCATGGATTTTTTAAATGTTATAGGCTTAAATAGCGGTTACAGGAACAACCCGGTGCTTAAAGATATATCTTTTAATGTTAAAAAAGGTGAGTTTATCGGTATAATAGGCCCGAACGGAGCAGGCAAGACAACCCTGTTAAAGACACTTTCACATATAATAACGCCTGCGGGAGGGAAGGTCCTTCTTAATGGCAGGGATATCCATTCCTTAAGTTCCATCTTATTCGCAAGGCAATGCGCCATGGTAGGCCAGGACCTGATGAGCCTATTTTCTTTTACGGTTGAAGAAATAGTGCTTATGGGCAGAAACCCTTATCTTGGGTTATTCAAGCAGGAGCGGAGAGAGGATATAGAGATTGTAAACACGGCATTAAAACGTACAAATATGAGCCTGCTTAAAGAAAGGCCTATAGATGAATTAAGCGCCGGAGAGAGACAGCGCGCGCTTATCGCGAAAGCGCTTGTGCAGCAGCCGCAGCTTTTACTTCTTGATGAACCGACGGCACATCTTGACATAGGTTACCAGACAGATATACTTGATCTTATCAGGTCATTAAATAATGAGAGTGAACTTACTGTGGTATGCGTATTGCATGACCTAAACCTTGCGTCACAATATTGTGACAAGCTACTGCTTTTGGATAAGGGTAAGATTATAGGTTTTGACTCTCCGGCAGAGATATTAAAATATGATATACTTGAGAGAACCTTTAACGCGAGGTGCCTTGTCAATAAAGAGATATTGCAGGGAAAGCCTGTAGTTATTCCTTTTCCAAAAAAGGCTTGACAGTTTTGTAATACGATATATAATATAGAAAATTCGATACACAGGCGAGAATCAAATCTTAATAGGGAAATCCGCGTAAATCGGATACGGTCCCGCCGCTGTAAGTGGAACGAAAGCTATCAAAGACCACTGGGAAATACCCGGGAAGGCATAGCGAGTAGGGTTTGTAATAAGCCACGAGTCAGAAGACCTACCTGTGTAATAAAAGATAAGAGCCCCGGAGAAGGGCAGGTATCTTACAAGAAAAGGTAAAGTAAATCAGGGTGCAACCTTTGATGCTGTCATAGCGTCAAAGGGTTTTTGTTTTTAAGGCCACGTGGCCTTTAAAACAAAAAAACAAACAGAGGGAAACAACGGTGAAATTCCGTGGCTGTCGCGCAGCGGTTAAAGTCCGAAGACCTCAAAAAGGGGAGGAATAATGCGCAAGACATTAG
>CAZGAS010000050.1:0-1768 GCA_964523875.1 uncultured Planctomycetia bacterium
TGGGTTCCCGATAGAGGAACAGCTTATAGTTGAACTTTATTCTAAGTAGTCTTATAGCTATCCGTTTTAGAATAACTAATATAAGGAGTTAAAGATATGGGTATAGCCTGGAGAAATTTTGAAATGCCAAAATTGCTGAAAGCGAATGAAGATACGCTTACAGATATTTATGGCGAATTTATTGCTGAACCTTTTGAGAGAGGTTACGGAGCGACACTTGGCAATAGCTTAAGAAGAGTTCTGCTCTCGTCTGTTGAGGGAACCGCTGTAACCAGTATAAAGATAGAGGGTGTTTCGCATGAATTTGCTTCTATACCCGGAATTGTAGAAGATGCTACGGAGATTATCTTAAATATCAAGAGCCTGGTTTTAAGAAGCCATACAGCGTCGCCAAAGCCTATATTTATAAAGGTTCACCGCAAGGGTGAGATTACGGCAAAGGATATTATATCTGATGAGACATTGGATATAATAAATCCTGATATGCACATAGCGACTCTTACGAAGAATATAAAGCTTAATATGGAACTTGAAGTCGGCAGGGGGAGGGGTTACGTTCCCTCAGATGGTAATAAGAAAGAGAGCCAGTCATTAGGTGTTATTGCCATAGATTCTCTTTTTAGCCCGGTTGCAAAGGTCAATTTTCTGGTTGAGGATACGCGAGTTGGCCAGGTAACAGATTATGATAAAGTGACTCTTAAGATATGGACAAACGGCGCTGTCTCTCCAAAAGAGGCCCTTCTTTACGCGTCAAATGTTCTGCAGCGTCATATGGATATATTTGTAAACTTTGGTAAGCTTCCGGAGGACCTGGAGATTATTGAGGAACCGGAAGAAGACGCGGAACTTTTAGACAAATTAAAGATGCCTGTATCGGAACTCGAGCTCTCGGTTAGAAGCGCTAATTGTCTGGAAAAAGCGAAACTTAAAACAATAGGTGAGGTTGTGCGCAGGTCAGAGAGCGAAATGCTTAAGTATCGTAACTTTGGCAAGAAGTCATTGACAGAGATAGCGGGTGTATTAGAAAGCATGGGCCTATCCTTAGGTATGAAGATAAAGGATAAAGGGTAAACCCGTTCTTAAAGAATAATGTAAGATAATCGTAGAAAGTATAGCATGAGACATAAAAAACTTAATAAGAGGTTAGGTAGGAATAAGTCGCAGAGAAAGCAATTGATGCGTTCTCTGGCAAGGGCGCTATTTATAACTTATAGAATCCAGACCACTGTAGAGAAGGCAAAAGAGGCGCGGAAACTGATTGAAAAGATAGTAACGCTTGCTAAGGCCGGCGAGTTAAAAGACATAAGGGCCATGGAGAGCATACTACAGGATCGCGCGCTTGTCAGTAAGATTGTAAAAATAGTAGCCCCGCTCGTGGAAAAGAGAAAAGGCGGATATACACGCATTACCCGAAGCGGTTTTCGCAGGGGAGATGGCGCGTCATTAGCAATACTCGAGTTGACGGATATGCCTGTCGTAGAGAAGGAACCAAAGAAATACAAGAAACAGAAGCCCGCGCCTAAGACAGCGCTTGTCGAGGATGCCAAGGCCAATAAGCAGGCAAAAGAAGTTATCGCGAAGACAGACAAACCCGGCAAGGAATCAGCCGAGGAGGCCAAGCCTGTAAAGCAGGAGAAGGCCTTACCCGCGAAGAAGAAAGAAGAAAAGGAAGAAAAGATAAAAGAGCCTAAAGAGACAGATAAGCCTAAGGCATCAAAAGATGAGCAGGATGGTTTATTGGGTAAGTTCAAGGGTTTCTTTAAAAAAA
>CAZGAS010000050.1:1868-7708 GCA_964523875.1 uncultured Planctomycetia bacterium
CTATTTTGATTGACAATCTTTTTTATATAGTGTAATATTTAATTTTAATAAATAAACGAGGAGAATGTTAATGGAACTATCAAAGCGTATTATGGGAATAAAGCCCTCAGCTACCTTGTCTATTGCATCAAAGGCAAGGGCCATGAAGAGAGAAGGCATGGATGTTATAATCTTCGGTGCGGGCGAACCGGATTTTGATACACCTCAATACATAAAAGAAGCAGCAAAAGAGGCGATAAACCAGGGCAAGACCAAATATACGCTTAGTATCGGTACATTGGAACTAAGAGAGGCGATATGTAAAAAACTCCTGGATTTCAATAACCTGGAATATAAACCTGAAGATATTGTTGTATCTAACGGTGCTAAGCATTGCCTGTATAATATATTTCAGGCTATATGTAACGAGGATGATGAGGTTGTAATAATTGCACCCTACTGGGTAAGCTATGTTGAGATGGTTGCTATAGCGGGGGCGAGGCCGGTTGTTGTTAATGCCTTTGCTGGTGATGGTTTTAAGGTGAGGCTTGATAATCTGGCGGCGGCAATCACTGACAAGACAAAGGCTGTAATCATCAATTCTCCGTTAAACCCGACAGGATCTGTCTATTCCAGGGATGAGCTTCAAGGTATCTTTGACCTGCTTAAAGGAAAAGGGATAAGGATTATTAGTGACGAGATATACGAACGCCTTATATACGGTGGCTTAGAATGCGTATCAATAGCCTCGCTGAGCCAAGAGAGCAAGGACGTGACAATTATTGTAAATGGTGTTTCAAAGACATATTCTATGACAGGATGGAGAATAGGCTATATAGCGACAAATGATAGAGCGCTTACAAAGGCTATCAAGAACCTGCAGGATCATTCAAGTTCTAACCCCTCTTCAATAAGCCAGGAAGCCGCGTTGGCAGCGCTTACCAAAGAGGACAGTTCTGTAGAAGATATGAAGAAGGAGTTTGAGAAGAGAAGAGATTATATGATAGAGCGAATAGGAAAGATGGATAACATATCCTGTGTAAAGCCGGATGGAGCGTTTTACTGTTTTGTTGATGTTTCAAATGTTAACAAGAATAGCCTCGAGCTTACGGACAAGCTTTTAGATGAGGCGAAAGTAGCAGTTGTGCCGGGAGAAGGCTTTGGCGCGCCTGGATTTATCAGGTTAAGTTTTGCTACGAGCATGGAGAATATAAAAGAAGGTTTAGATAGGATTGAGAAATGGCTAAAACAATAGCGGAAAAGATATTAAGTGCCCATGCGGACAGGGACCTTAAGGCCGGAGATTACGCGATCTGTAAGGTTGATTTCTGTTTAGGGCAGGATGGTACAAGCGGGCTTATTATTGATGCCCTGGATAAGATAAAAGCAAAACAATTATCAGCAAGGTCAAGATTCTGCATGGTTATTGACCATAGTTCCCCGTCACCGAATATAGGAGTTTCAGCAATACATAAGAAGATGCGTGCTTTCGCTAAGAAAGAGTCCCTGAAATTGTATGATATAGGCTGTGGCGTATGCCACCAGGTCGTACTTGAATCAGGTAATGTACTTCCAGGTTATCTTGTAGCCGGCGCTGATTCACATACCTGTACCTATGGCGCGTTGGGAGCGTTATCTACTGGTTTTGGCTCAACAGATCTTGCTATAACTCTGGCAAGCGGAAAAAACTGGTTTAAGGTACCTAAGACATTAAAGATAGTTGTCAATGGCAAGCTTGCCAAGGGTGTCTATTCAAAGGACCTTATCCTGCATATTATAGGTGACCTTACCGCTGACGGGGCGACTTATGAGGCTGTTGAATTCTATGGCCCCGCGATACGGGCGCTGTCAATGGATGAGCGCTTTACTATATCAAATATGGCTGTTGAGATGGGTGCTAAATGTGGAATTATACCGCCTGATCATAAGACACTCAAATGGTTAAAACAGTGGAGTAAAAAAGCGATAAAGCCGGTATATGCTGACAATGACGCTGTGTATGATAATATAAAACATTATGACGCGTCCAAGATACCACCTCAAGTAGCTATGCCTCATCAGGTTGATAATGTATGCAACATAACCAAGCTTAAGAACAAGCCGATACAGGAGGCGTTTATTGGCACCTGCACAAACGGTAGATTTGAGGATTTAAAGATAGCCGCGTACATATTTAAAGGTAAAAAGGTGCATCCTGATGTACGGCTGATTGTCGCGCCTGCTTCAAGACCAATATTCTTAAAGGCAATGAAGGCAGGTATTATAAAAATCCTTGTAGAATCCGGCGCGAATGTTGTTACCCCAGGTTGCGGCCCGTGTGTTGGTACCCATAATGGTGTGCCATCGGATGGCGAGGTTGTTCTTTCTACAGCCAACAGGAATTTTAAAGGAAGGATGGGTAATCCCCATGCCTTCATATATCTCGCTTCTCCGGCATCGGTAGCGGTTTCTGCTATAAGAGGAAAGATTACAGATCCCAGGAGTTATATAAAATGAGACTAAAAGGACAGGCACATAAATTCGGAGATGCTATTAATACTGATTATATTATATCAGGCAGATACAAGTTCAGGATACAGGACCCTAAGGAGCTTGCTAAGCATGTTATGGAGGATTTGAAGCCAGACTTCTACAAAACCGTAAAGAACGGTGATTTCCTTGTAGCGGGAAGTAATTTTGGTTGTGGTTCATCAAGAGAGCAGGCACCTATTGCTATCAAGGGTGCCGGAATCCAGGCGGTAATAGCGAAATCATTTGCCAGGATATTTTTCAGAAACGCTATAAATCTGGGACTTTTACTTATAGAATGCGACACAACCGGCTTTAAGCAAGGGAATCGTTTAGAGGTTGACACGGACAAAGGCTATGTTATTAATAAGGCAAACAACAAAAAAGTACAGATAATACCTTTACCCGGTTTCATGACAAGGATAATAAAAGACGGTGGCGTGGTCAAGCATTTTAAAAAATATGGTGGTTTTAAATTATGAAGATAACGGTTATAGGCGCGGGTAATGTAGGGGCTACCTCAGCTATGAGGCTGCTTGAGTCGGGTTTAGGCGATATTGTTTTACTTGATATAGCCGAGGCTCTTGCTAAGGGCAAGGCAGAAGACCTTATGGATGCCGCTTCTTTGATAGGACATGGCAAGAATATTATAGGCACATCAGATTATAGTGATACTAAGGACAGCGATATAGTAGTAATTACAGCGGGTTTTGCCAGAAAACCTGGCATGACCAGAGAAGAGCTTTTAGGTAAGAATGCCTCTGTTATCAGAAGCGTTGTAAAGGGCTTTAAAGAGTTTAATAATGACCCTATTGTAATAGTAGTCACAAACCCCCTTGATATAATGACATTTCTTGTTAATAAAGAGAGCATGATAGACAGCAAAAAGGTATTTGGTATGGCCGGATGCCTTGATTCATCAAGGATGAATCTTATGGCTGAGAGGGTTCTAAATAAGCCTTTGCAGGATATAGATTCTCTTGTCTTGGGTACCCACGGTGAGACCATGGTCCCTATATTGAGCCATAGTAAGATTAACAGCGTAAGTTTCAATGAAGTGGTTAAGACAGATGAGGCAGCAGAGATAGTAAAAAAGACAAAGTTACGCGGTGCGGAGATAGTTTCATATCTAGGAACAGGAAGCGCTTTTTACGCACCGTCAGCAGGTGTTTTTAGAATGGTAAAGGCGGTTGTTAATGATACACAGGAGATATTGCCGTGCTCCTGTTTTTTAAATGGAGAATATGGTTTTGATGATATATACCTTGGCGTACCTGCCCAGATAGGTAGAGACGGTATAGAAGAGATAATAGAATTATCTCTCAATGACGACGAGAAGGCACTTCTTGCCTCTGCCGCGGATTCTACCCGAAAACAGATTTCAGCACTGACTAATTGATTAATAATTGAACACTGTTTGCTCATTGATCTTAAGGTATAAGGAATACCCAAATATGAATATTACTTATGATATAGTGATTATAGGTGCCGGCCCGGGAGGTTTTGCCGCCGCTATCAGAGCATCAGAGCTTAAGTTAAAGGCCTGTATAGTTGAAGAGGGCTTTATCGGGGGTACCTGCTTGAATTGGGGTTGTATACCTACAAAGACTATTGTCCGTAGCGTAGGCCTGCTTCGTGAGGCAAGCAACGCCGCTGATTTTGGTATAGATATCCCGAGTTGCAGTGTCGATATAGGCAGGATATTTAAGCGTAAGGATGATGTTGTGACAAGATTGCGCACCGGGGCAGAGATGCTGCTTAAATCAAAAAGTATAGATATTATACACTCTAAGGCGCGGTTCTCCGGCGCGAACACCATAGAGACAGATAAGGGCCCCATAACCGCGAAAAATATAATAATAGCAACAGGTTCTATGCCTGCCGAGACAGGCAGTTTGAAGATTGACCATAAGTCTATCTATTCAAGCAAGGATATGCTATCATCTGATACCATACCGAGAAGCCTGGCTATAATAGGTGGGGGTTTTATAGGATGCGAGTTTGCCTCTATATATAATCAGCTCGGGGTAGAGGTTATCATTATAGAATTGATGGATCAACTTCTGCCAAATTTTGATAAAGAGGTCGCGAAACGGTTGGAACTGAGTTTTAAAAAGAGAGGCATAAAGATATTTAAAGGTGAAAAGGTAATATCGTTGGAATCCAAGGTAATGGCAACAATAGCCCTTGAAAGCGGTAATAATATAGATACTGAAAAGGCGCTTTTATGTATAGGCCGTAGGCCCAATCTTATGGGCTTGGATATTGAGGGCATAGGCGTGGAGTTGAAGAATAACGCTATTGCTACAGATAAAAACTTTAGAACAAATATACCCAATATATACGCTATAGGTGATGTCAGGGGCCAATTCTTATTAGCGCATGTCGCTACATACGAAGGAAAGCTAGTATCAGAGATAATATCAGGCGCTAATCCAAAGATAGATTATTCCGCTGTACCGAGCGCTATATTTACATATCCGGAGATAGCGAGTGTAGGTATTAGCGCGGATATCGCGAAAGAAGAGGGTATTGAGGTTGTCACAACAAAGCTTCCCTTTGCCGCTGTGAGCAAGGCGCATGTGCTTGGAGAGACAGACGGTTTTATTAAGCTTGTTACAGAGGCAAAGACCTCCAGAATATTAGGTGCTTTGATATTTGGCCCGTCCGCAAGTGAGATTATATCCAATTTTACCATAGCTGTTAGAAACTCATTAACAGCTAAAGATATATCAAATACGATATTTGCCCACCCGACGCTTGCGGAGAGCCTGCTTGATATCACTGACAGAGTAAGCGCGTAATTTCGGTTTCAGGTTTCCGGTTTTAGCTATCGCTTAGACGCCGAATACAAAACATCTTCCAACGTTATAAATTATGGGATATAAAATACTCGATTTAGGCCTTGTCAGTTTTGGTGAGGCTTATTCTGTTCAAAAAGAGGCCCTTGCGTCAGTAAAACTAAGAAAAGAAGGCGAGTCTATTATCTTTGCCCAGCATTATCCTGTCTTTACAATAGGGCGCCTGGGAAAGAGAGAGAATATTCTTGCCAACGCGCAAGAGCTTAATTCCCGCGGTATAGATATTATAAATACTGACCGTGGCGGTGATATCACCTTTCACGGCCCTGGCCAGATAGTAGTCTATCCGATATTAGACCTTACTAAACGTTCTAAGGATATGCATAAATTTTTGCGTGGACTGGAAGAGGTTGTTATCTTAACCTTATCGGGTTATAGCGTAAATTCATTCAGGATAAAGGATCGTACAGGATGCTGGACCGACAAGGGCAAGATAGCCTCTATCGGTGTAGCGGCAAGCGGCTGGGTTACATATCACGGGTTTGCCTTAAA
>CAZGAS010000051.1:0-7642 GCA_964523875.1 uncultured Planctomycetia bacterium
AAACTATAAACTTTTACTTGACAAATTATACTGATTTCTGTTAGAGTATTAAAAGATATTATATGCACATGGTTTTGGTGAGTAAAATGTATTATACTATTCCTTGGAAAAGTCAATTAGAGTAAATCGATTGACTTTTTTTTATCTAAAATACCTAAAAAAAATTGGAAAAGTACCTTTTACATGATATAGTTTAAAGGGAAGGTGGTTAATTATGGCTAGACCAATAAAACCTACACCGATATTAAAAGGCATTGATGCCGAAAAGCTGTTAAAAGAGTTGCACAAGAATAAACCTAGTCCTGCAGTTTTTCAACATCTGGAAAATTGCGAACGCATTTTTCATGCTTTTCGAAAAAAACTGGCTCATCCTGCATGATGGTAGACCCAAGCAAGCTAGAACCCCGCAAATTAACACTAGAATCCAATCTTATAGGTTTTGATTGTGGTGATAATGATTTAATTGATTTTTTATTGCATGACGCTTTAGAATATCAGGAGAATTATCTTGCTCACACTACTTTGTTGTATTTTGATGGTAAACTAATTGGTTATTATACTCTTGCTTGTGACGCAATAAGGCTTGATGTAATAGAAAAGAAGACTTTTAAAAAACAAAAAAACATTTATAGCTATCCTGCAATAAAACTTGCGAGGATAGCTTTTATCAAGGAGTACCAGAACCAAGGCTGCGGAAGTTTTATTTTAAATGTAATAGTAGGCTTTGTACATAATCTTAATAAGCAGGGATCAGGCTGTCGGTTTATTACAGTAGATGCCTACCCTAAATCTATGGATTTTTATATCAAAAAAGGCTTTGTTCATAATTCTCACGAAGTTTACAAAGACAAATCACATCCTAGCTTAAGACTCGATGTTTGGTCTTATTCTAATTAAGCCTTAATTCGTCTACCTCTTTTTTTGATTTCCGGCCTTAAAGAATCGGATGCCTGCCCCGTACCCAAGCAAAGCTTGTGGTATGGGTGTCTGCCCCGTAACAAATTCTCCGAACGCAAGTTTTTCAGAATTTGGTTCGGGTGCCTGCTCCGTAACAAATTTTGCTTACCTACGTTGGCACATAAATTCAACGAAAATCTAAGCCCTCGCAGTATGAAATCGCACTCTTGACTTTGAAGCGATTATAAGGTATAATTGTATCAGAAAATGAAGCGATTATAGGTGCTAAATGACTTACATATGGGAACAAGAAAATTGGCCTGAGTTTAAATGGCAGAGTGATGAGCTGCTATCAGTTTTAAGCAGAGCTAGATTTTCTCAAGGCGAACTACTAAGCAATATCCGTTCTCTTGGCTTGGACAAAAGTAGGGAATCCGCATCTGAAATACTAATAGAAGAAGCCATCAAAACAGCTGCTATTGAGGGCGTAAAACTGGATAGAGAAACAGTGCGTTCATCTGTGGCTAAAAGGCTGGGTTTGCCAACAGTAGGATTAAAGCCTCCCGATAGAAGCGCTGAGGGGCTTGTCGATGTTCTGCTTGATGCTACTACAAATTATAGTAAGCATCTTACTGCAAAACGCTTAAAATCCTGGCAGGCAGCGCTTTTTCCTACAGGTTATTCAGGGCTCACAAAGATTAGGGCAGGAAAATGGCGCGATAATAGGCCAATGCAGGTAATCTCCGGGCCTATCGGGCGTGAAAAGGTTCACTTCCAGGCGCCGCCTTCAGATAAACTTGATGTTGAAATAAGAAATTTTATAAGCTGGTGGGAAGGTAAATCAAAGAATATAGATGGCTTGCTAAGGGCTGGTATCGCTCACCTTTACTTTGTTACAATACATCCTTTTAAGGATGGTAATGGCCGTGTTGCTAGGGCGCTTGCAGATATGGCTTTGGCGCAGGATGAAAATTTACCGGGGAGATATTATTCTCTTTCTTCCGCGATAATGGCCCAAAGGAGGTCATATTACGATATTTTAGAAAAGGCACAAAAAGGTACCCTGGAAATAACCCAATGGTTATTATGGTTCTTAAAATGCTATCTAAACGCGATTGAAGAGTCAAAGAAGTCAATATTTACGGCATTGCAAAAAGGGTATTTCTGGCAAAAGCACGCGCAGGATATCTTAAATAAAAATCAACAAAAGGTAATAAATCGTTTATTGGATGCGGGTACCGGTGGTTTTGAAGGCGGCCTCACAACAAGAAAATATGTATCTATGACAAAGACAAGCAGGGCTACAGCATACAGGGACATAACTGACTTGGTAAAAAAGAATATATTAGTTAGCTCTAAAGGCAAAGGCAGGAGTGCTTCTTATGAACTGCTTTAACTTACTTAAAAACGTATGTTATTCTGAGCCGCAGGCGAAGAATCTAGGTCAGCACATAATTTTACCTGCTTTACAATAAAATCAATAAATGCTTTACAATACTTTACAATAATGATATTATGCAAATATGAATAATATAAACGATATAATATTAAAAGACACAAAAAAACACGGCAGGATAGACACTGGTTCATTAGCAAAAAAATGCGCTATATCACGCCAGGGCGCGCATTCTTATTTACAAAAGTTGGTTAACGATAATATTCTTATAAAAATAGGCAGAACAAGAGGCTCATATTATGTAATAAGGACTAAAAAGGCGGCCGCAACGCTTAAAAAAGACGATAAGGCATACAAGGTACGGCTGCAAAATAAAAATCTTCAGGAAGATATTGTTTTCGATAAGGCAGCACACATCGTTGCTATCAATAAATTGCATAACAATACTAAACGCATAGCAAGATACGCTTTTACTGAGATGCTAAACAACGCTATCGAACATTCAAATTCAAAGTATATAAACATCACTCTAAATATCACAAAATCCGCGTTTAAATTTGATGTAATAGATAACGGTATCGGTATTTTCAAACATGTACGGAAAAAATTAAAACTACACGATGATTACGAGGCTCTGACAGAAATTTTAAAAGGCAAAAACACCACTATGCCTTCCCGTCATAGCGGCGAGGGTATATTTTTTACTTCAAAGGCAGCCGATACCTTCAGCATAGAGAGCTCTAAAATACATCTGACTATTGACAATAAAATAGGTGATATTTTTATCGAGGATATAAAATACAAAAAAGGCACGAAAGTATCATTCTATATAAATAAAAATACAAAAAAAACCATAGCCGATATTTTCAATCAATATACAGATAAGGATTATAAATTTAGCACGACAAAGGTATATATAAAACTCTATCATAGAAATATCGAATATGTCTCAAGGTCACAGGCAAGAAGGCTTACCGTGGGCCTGGATAGATTCAAAACAGTGGTCCTGGATTTTAATAAGGTAAAATCAATAGGACAGGCTTTTGCTGATGAAATATTCAGGGTTTTTAAGGCTTCCAATCCAAAAATAAAAATTCAATCGATAAATTATTGTAAGGCTGTTGATTTTATGATTAAAAGATCACAGAAAGGCACTTTATGAAAAAACTATTCGATTGGCAGGTCATATTCGGTATATGCCTTGTGATACTCTCAGCGGCTGTATACTTTATCCATTACAGTATATTTCGTGATGCACACCATATCTTCATATACTTACTCGGTGACATTGCCTTTGTCTTTATAGAGGTGCTTCTGGTCGTACTTATCTTTGAGAGAGTCCTGCACTATCGCGAAAAACATACCATGCTCAAAAAGCTAAACATGGTAATCGGCGCGTTCTTCAGCGAGGCAGGCAGGGCCCTGATGGATATACTGGCAAATTTTGACCCGGATTGCGCTAATATAAAGGGGTGCCTACTCGTTTCAACAGATTGGTCCAAACAGGACTTTTACAAGACCATGCAGAGGCTTATGAAACACGCCAATAATATAGACCTTGATAGAGGCGATATCATAAAACTGAGGGACTTCTTAGTCAGCAAGAGGTATTTTCTCTTAAACCTGCTTGAAAACCCAAACCTCTTAGAGCACGAGACCTTTACAAATCTCCTCTGGGCTGTTTTTCATCTTACTGAAGAGCTTAGCATGAGGAATGACCTCGCCGCGCTAAAAGATAATGACAAGGAACACCTGGCCAATGATATAAAAAGGGGATATAAGCTTTTGGTAATAGAATGGCTCACGTACATGAAGCATCTAAACAAAGACTATCCGTATCTTTTTTCACTTGCTATACGCACAAACCCGTTTGATGACAACGCGGATATAGAGATAAAATAATCTAATGGAAAAGTTCATATTTGACCTAAGCGTAATTATCATCCTGGCGGCCATACTCTCGTATGTCGCGGTACTCCTAAAACAGCCTATCATACTCGCGTATATAGCCTGTGGCGTACTTGCCGGGCCATGGGGCATGGGCTGGATACGTGACTTAGGCTTTATAGAATCCATATCCCGCCTTGGCATTACCCTGCTGCTTTTTTTAGCGGGCCTGTGCCTTCATCCTCAAAAACTTTTTGGGCTGTTTAAGAAAACAGGCCTTGCCACAGCGACAAACTGCATTGTATCGTTTGCCATAGCGTTCCTATTCGCTATTATATTCAAGTTCAGCGCCATTGAAAGCATGGTCATAGGCCTTGCCTTGATGTTCTCAAGTACTATCTTAGTTATAAAATTACTGCCCACTACACGGCTTCACCAGGAGAGGATGGGTGGTATCTGCATATCCGTACTTATCATGGAGGATTTGTTAGCCATAGTCGTATTAGCGTATATAAGGTGCCTGAGCCTGCCTGGCAATGCCTTCGTAAGCTTTGGCTTACTCCTAGTAAAACTCCTAATCTTTATCGCGATACTCGTACTTCTGGAACAGTTTGTCCTTAGAAAGATTATGCTTCGCGTAGAGCGCCTGCATGAGGCACTCTTCATACTGGGGCTGGCATGGTGTTTTGCCATCGCGGCAATATCCGCGAAGATAGGCATGTTCCATGAGACAGGCGCTTTTTTCGCGGGGGTGGTACTGGCAAGGCATCCTATATCATTCTTTATTACAGAGAGGCTAAAGCCCTTAAGAGACTTTTTCCTGGTCTTGTTCTTTTTTGCTTTAGGCGCGAAACTGGATATTCCTGCCTTAAAACAGGTCATATTTATCTCAATCCTGCTGGCAGGGGTATTTCTCATTGTAAAGCCCTGGCTCTTTAAGAGGCTCTTTGTCCTGGCAAAGGAGGAGAGGTCATTTTCAAAGGAGATAGGTTTCAGGTTAGGACAGTTAAGCGAGTTCTCCTTGCTTATAGCCATACTTGCCTTTCAGCTGGGCAATATAAGCTGTAGAGCATCCCAGCTTATCCAGCTTACAACATTGATTACATTTATAGTGTCAAGTTACATAGTAGTAATGAGATATCCTACGCCAATAGGGACATCAGCAAAACTAAACAGGGATTAGCGTATGCCTGCCCCGTACAACATATGTCATCCTGAGCGAAGCGAAGGATCCAGGAGCCTCAAACCAAGCATACAATATAATTAAGGAGACACAATGGTAAAAATATACCTTTCACAACAAGGTTATGAAAAACTAAAAAAAGAGCTGGAATACCTAAAGACTAAAAAACGCCGTGCATTATCCGCTGATATCGGTACCGCCCGCGCACACGGTGATATAAGTGAAAACGCTGAGTATGACGCTGCCAAAGAGGCGCAGGGCATGAATGAGAAGCAGATATCCGAGCTCGAGGGAAAACTAGCGCAGGCGCAGATAATAGATGAGTCCAAGATGTCCTCAGATGAAGCGCTTATTGGCGCGACAGTCAATATCATAGATACAGACTCAAAGGAAGAAGAGGTATATACCCTTG
This sequence comes from uncultured Planctomycetia bacterium, assembly GCA_964523875.1. Taxonomy (GTDB): domain Bacteria; phylum Omnitrophota; class Gorgyraeia; order JABMRG01; family JABMRG01; genus JAUVHV01. Next base: position 5,776 of record CAZGAS010000051.1, read on the forward strand.
TTTCAGAACCAGAGGCTGATTACGCTAACAACAAGATATCCGTAACATCCCCTGTGGGAACGGCCCTTCTTGGACACAAGGTAGGTGATATTATCAAGATAGAGGTCCCTGCCGGCACCTTAAACTACAAGATAACAAAGATATCCAGGTAAACATGCCTGCCCCGTACAACATATGTCATCCTGAGCAAAGCGAAGGATCCAGGAGCCTCAAACCCGTTTGCCCCGTACCAAGCGTCGTCTTTGTGAGCCTGCCAGAGGCAGGCGTGGCAATCCCAGCACGGGACCCAAGCGAAACGAAGTTTACCCGCCAGTTTTTTTTGGCGGGGATCTAGGAACTTGAAACCAGGAGCATAAACCAGAACAAACACTACTACAATAGAGAGCTTATATGAAAAAAGTTAAAACCTATATGGACAAGTTAAAAAAAAGCAAAGAATTTCGTAAGAGGTTTGAAGAGGAATATCAAAATCTTTGCATTGGAGAGCAAGCTGCCCGTATACGGCATCAGGCACATTTAACACAGGCTACTTTGGCGAAACGGATGCATACAACTAAATCAGCGGTTTGCCGTTACGAGAGCGCTGATTATTCCGGGTATAGCCTGCCACTTTTAAAGAGGGTGGCTAAGGCTTGTGGAGCAAATTTAAAGATTATGTTTGTTGGTAACCCGACAAAATGTGGTTCACGCGCCGCAGCAATGTAAAATTTGGCGAATAGCGAACATTATAAGAATAAACCTAGTCCTGCAGTTTTTCCACTAATAATATAGATAAGTCCTGAATACTAAATTTTGATAGGAGATTTTTTAACAAATCGCTAAGTAAAAGTTATGAATATTCAATTATGCGGTATCTAGTTTTAAGCATTTGTTTGAAAGGGGCTATATTATGGCCAAAAAATATAGAGTTATAATATTAATGACCAGTGGTGAAGATATTGTCGAGTTTGGTGTAGACATAGTAAAGAATATTGTTCAATGTAAAGATATTGATATTCCTGCGATATTTGTTACCGATATAGGTCGAAGAGCACAACAGGGATCCTTCTTTAAAAGAGCTATAAAAAAAGCCAAGGAAAGAAAATCCTTTACTATAGTGCATATATACTATTATGTTAAGTCTAAGGTATTGGGTAGAAAATGTAATTGGACTTTTGAACCAAAGATTATTTGCGCGAATTTAAAGAATTACTTTACAGGGGATATCCATTACGTTAACGATCTTTATAGTAACGAAACAATGAATTTAATAAAATTGTATAATCCAGATTTATGTTTTCATAATGGCCATGTGATTATAAAAAAGCCCTTATTGTCAGTTGCTAAAAATGGCATTATTGGATATCATCATGGAGACTTGACTAAATATAGAGGTGGCCTTCCATGTTTTTGGGAATTATTTAATAATGAAAAGAAGGTAGGAGTTACTTTGCAAATTCTTAATTCACAGCTGGATATGGGAAGGATTATTATGCAAAAATTTATTAAGATAGAAAGATTTGATACATTGAAGTCTTTACAGAAGAAAGTTCACTACAATACAACTGATATGGGCTACGAATCTATTAAATTAATGTTGAATCCTAACTTTGAACCTAAAGTGCCCGATAGGTTTGGTGTTTATAACAAATATCCTACTTTTTGCCAATGGGTAAAATTTCAGATTTTAATGTTTAAAAAAAGGATATTTTCTAATTAGCTTTATCCATAAAGAAAAATATTCTGTTTATTTTGCCATCGCTAGTTGGAGGTGGGGCCCTGAACCAAATTTTGCTAGCTTACGTTGGCATATAAATTTGGTTTGGGGCCCCACGTGTTGCCTCATTAATAGATGTTACCGAAAGGTAGAGTCATTTATTTGGTTGCG
>CAZGAS010000052.1:0-7559 GCA_964523875.1 uncultured Planctomycetia bacterium
GGGACAGTGGTTTAATTTCAAGAAGGACAGTGGATACCCACTGTCCTTCTTGGTTTCCAAACACTGTCCTTCACAATTCGGAAACTGTTTCGGTTTTTAAGCTATTGTTATACTCTTATCAAGATATACATCCTGGATAGCATTTAACAATTCTATACCTTCCCGCATGGGTTTCTGGAAAGCCTTTCTTCCGGAGATTAACCCTGTGCCACCGGCCCGCTTGTTTATAACTGCTGTCTTTACAGCTTGCTGTAAATCATTATCGCCTGATGGCCCACCTGAATTTATCAGGCCTATCCTTCCCATATAACAGTTTGCCAACTGGTAACGTGTGAGGTCTATAGGATTATCCGATGAAAGGTTCTCATAAACTAAGGGGCTTGTTTTGCCAAAATTAATAGCTGTATAGCCGCCATTATTAGTGGGGAGTTTTTGCTTTATGATATCCGCCTCTATTGTAACACCTAAGTGATTTGCCTGGCCTGTAAGATCCGCTGATACATGATAATCTGTACCATCTTTCTTAAAAGCGTCATTTCGCAAATAACACCAGAGTACTGTAAACATCCCCAACTTGTGTGCCTTAGCAAATGCGGATGAAACCTCCTCTATCTGCCTTCGTGATTCTTGTGAGCCAAAATATATAGTCGCTCCTACAGCCACCGCGCCCATATCACTGGCCTGTTCAACTGACGCGAACATCCTCTGGTCAAATGTATTAGGATAACTCAATAGCTCATTATGATTTAGCTTAAGAATAAACGGTATCTTCTTCGCGTACTTAGCGGATATCATGCCCAAAACACCTAAAGTTGAGACAACGCCATTACAGCCGCCTTCTATAGCAAGCTTTACGATATTTTCAGGATCAAAATATAAGGGGTTCGGCGCAAAAGAAGCGCCTGCCGAATGCTCAATGCCCTGATCTACCGGCAGTATAGAAAGATAGCCTGTACCGTTTAAACGGCCATGGTTAAAAAGAAGCTGCATATTCTTTAGAACTGACTTTTGCCTGTCTGATATCGAAAATATCCTCTCTATAAAATCCGGGCCCGGCAGATGCAGCATATCCTTTGATATTGTCTGGCAATTATGTTCAAGCAAAGACCTTGCTTCCCCACCTAATATATCTGTAATTCTAGTCATCATACTCCCCCTTTTTTTTGTGTAATTAAGAAGTGTGCCTACCAGCGAAAATAATTAATTTTTTAAACAATTAAACCCTGAGGCTGGACAAGCTATCTTCTGTCGCTGGCATCACGTCTATTGATTTCTCCCCAATACCGGGATGTTTTTTGTACAATATACTAACCTTACTACCCGGGGTTGAATCGCTATATCTAGCAACAATTCCCGCGGCTGCATGAATTGTATCCTCATCAAAGGCCCCTCTTCCTATCCCAACCGGCCCCGGAATCCCAAGTGTGCTAAAAGAATAATCCATATCTCGGACAAGGTCAAGTAATAGGCTATTCTGCTTCTCGTCACGGCCAACAACCAGTTTAGTTTTTGGAGAAAGCCTAAATACCCTGCCATTCTTGATCAGGCTTATGTCATTTGCCTGAAAATCTTTTTCATGCTTAATTATATCGCGCATCTTGCCTGAAAACGCCCTATCCGCCAGGAGACAGCCACCAGCTGGATTGGGAAAACCTTCAATACCAAACCTCTTAGCAAGCGCAATCTGCGGCTTCCTTGACCTGCCCTGCAGCGCGAAAAACTTATCCCTGTTTATCCATCCTCGATCTTCAGGGATACTTGCTTTAAACAATTTTGCGGATAAAGGGCGTACGATGATACCTGATGTTGCGCTGGCATTCTCTATCGTGTTTAGAACAGACCTATGTTGCGACATCGGACGTTGGCCTAACACCTCGCCTGTTATTAAAAAAGACGCGTCATTGGCCCGCATGTACTCTTTAGCTTTTTTTAGTATAAATACCTTGCAATCTATGCATGGATTCAGATTTTTACCATAACCATGTTCAGGGTTCTTTACTACATCAAAATAGTCTTCACCCGCCTCGAAAATACTTAACCTTGCCTTTGCCTGATAAGCGACATTATTAAGCAGTGAGTTATTAAGCGTATCATCATATTTCCCCCAGAAGATAGTCTTAAAATACAATGCCTCCACGTCTATACCCTGGTCCGCGATTAATCGCGTGGCAAGTATGCTATCTAAGCCCCCTGAAAATAACGATATTGCTTTCACCTTACCGTTCCTTTTAACACATACTCCAATATGATGTCTGCCTGTTTCGCGGCGACAATATTAACCTTGGGAGAAAGCGGCGGAGCCCTGTCTATACCTGTCTCCAAATCCCCTACAAGGCTTAAGTTTTTCTTTATTCTTCTGATTTTAATCTGGTCTGAGTTCCCAAATCCCGCGACACCTGATGCCGTAACTATAAACTTTACCTTATTTAGAAGGTTTGATACTGCCATACTCTTGCGCTCTGCTTCATCAAGCGCCTCAACTACGATATCACAATCCGTGAAAGTCTCTACTATATTAGCCGAGGTTAATCTTTTCCGGATAGCCTCTATCTGTATCTCAGGATTTATTCTTTTTAAGTTTGCCTCTAACGCATTTACCTTCGGCATGTTAACCTGGTCTAAAAAAAAGAATTGTCTGTCAAGATTGGATTCTTCTAATATATCAAAGTCAACGATCTTCAATCTGATAAACCCGCTTCGGACAAGATTAAAGGCGCAATTAGACCCCAGCCCTCCACAACCGGCTACACCGATCTTTACTGATTCAATCTTCTCAAGGTTATCTTTACCTAACTTATCTTCCAGAAATCTTCTCATAATATTAAAAACTAGTCCCTAGTTTCCCTAGTTTCTCTACTTGATCTATTTGGAGCCAATCTTTAAGAACGGGTTGATATCCCCGCCTCAGCAAAAGTTTTTTTATCTCTGATACGCTTCTTTTATCATATATAGAAAATTGCTCAGCCTTTTCTTGAGCTGCGTCAGATGTGTGGCCGCCAACAACAGTAGTAGAATCCGCAGATATCTTTGTGATGCCTAATGGAAGAAGGTTATCTCTCAACTGTGCGGTCTCTCTTGTTGAAAGAGTAATACCGACTCTGGGTAAAAAAAGCCTTATAGCTAATATCAGTTGCGCGATATCTCTATCTGATACCTCATATCGGGGACGATACTCCTCTGTCTGGGGCCTTATTCTTGGTACTGAGATACCTATCTCTGCCTCAGGAAATTTATCCTGGAGATATTTAGCATGTAACCCAGCATAAAAACCATCTTCGCGCCATTTGCTTAATCCCAGCAAGGCCCCTATATTAACAACTCTCATCTTTTTGCGCAGGGCCCTCTCCGGCGCGTCAAGACGGAAGAAATAGTCTTTCTTTGGCCCCTTCAGATGCACCTTGTCATAAATAGACTTGTTGTATGTCTCCTGATATATGGTAAGTCCATCTACCCCTTCGTCTATGAGTTCATTATACTCATCCCCCCCTAAAGGGTATATCTCTATGGAGATAGAACTAAAATATCTTTTCAGTACTTTTACAGAATCTTTTATATATGACAAAGGGCTCTTGGATCTCGAACTTCCCGTAAGAACCAATATGTGCCTTAAACCTGCCTTCGCGATATATCTTGCCTCCCTGTCAAGCTCATCCATAGTAAGTTTTTTTCTGGGTTTTTTCATATTTATATTAAAGCCGCAATAAATACAATTATTATCACAGTAATTTGAGATATATATCGGTGTATAAAGTTGTATCGCCCTTCCAAAGTTATTCAAGGTTATTCTGTGGGCTTTTTCTGCCATAGCTTCAAGGGAGACAGATGCTGCTGGAGAAAGAAGCGTGAGAAACTGCGCCGGAGTTAATGTATCTCTGGATAAGACGCTCTCTGTCTCTTGCCTGGTTACAGAAGCTAAGCTCTTGTCTATTTCCGCGGATTCGTATTTTTTAATCAGGTCTATAAAACTCATCAGTTGGGTGCTTTACGCACTTATCTTTGGTGTTCGGTTTTAGGTTATCGGTTATCACTTAAATATTAAACATCTATCTACTGGGGACACTGTCCCGATTGAAAATAAAACACCTCTCCCGATTGGATTGGAAACCGCTCATTAACTATTCATACCAGAAGGTTCCTTAAATGCTGCTGTAATAGTTATATGACATTTAAGAAACTGTTTCGGTTTTATTTGATATCACGTAAAAAACCTGTAAGGGGTGAAGATGGATCAGCGAATTCATTCGCAACTATACCGCTGTCTAAGTACGCTGTCCTACCTGCTGCCACCGCAAGGCTAAATGCCTTAGCCGCGGCTACGGGATTACGCGCTGTAGCGATAGCTGTATTCACCAAAACCCCATCACAGCCAAGTTCCATACATGCTGCTGCCTCAGACGGCCAACCGATACCGGCGTCAACTATAACAGGTATCTCGATTTCGCTGACCATTATTCTCACGAGCTCCTCTGTCTTCAGCCCACGGTTACTGCCTATCGGAGAACCTAAGGGCATAACAGCGCCAGCTCCGGCATCCACAAGACGCCTTGCCATACTCAGGTCAGGGCTCATATACGCAAGGGTAACAAAGCCCTCCTTTGACAATACCTCTGTAGCCTTCAAGGTCTCTGTGTTATCAGGCAAGAGGTACTTATTATCTGGTATCACCTCTATCTTCACCCAGTTACCGCAGCCCATTGCCTTGCCAAGCCGGGCTATCCTTATTGCCTCATCCGCGTCTCTGGCGCCTGATGTATTAAGCATTATTATACAATCCTGAGGTATATTATCCAGTATGTTATCATCTATGGAATCCGCGTCAACCCTTCTAAGGGCAACCGTCACAACCTCTGCTCGCGATTGTTCAAGCACCTTTTTCACAATAGCCTTATCAGGAAATTTTCCTGTACCTATAAACAACCTGTTGCGTATGCTCTTATCCGCTATCTTTAAAGTATCTTCCATCCTAACCTCCTCCTACAAAGCTTACTATCTCTATATTATCCTTTTCATTTAAGACAACCTCGCGCCAACGCTCTTTGGCAACGATACCACTATTATACTCAACTACTATTCTCCCTGCCTTCAAGTCCTTCGCGCTTATAAGTTCGAAAAGTGTATTGCACCTGGGAACGTTCTCCTCCTGCCCATTTATCCTTAGTATCATAACCTTGACTCCGCCTTGTACAGGCTTATCTTATTTCTTAAATTCTCTACCGCGGTAGTAATATTATCAGATTCAGTTATAGCGCGTATTACCGCTATATTCTTAACGCCTTTCCTGAATAGAAAGTCGATATTTGCTAGGCTGATACCACCGATAAATATAACCGGTTTTATCGCTATACCAAGAACCTCTTTGATATCATCTGTACCCAGAAAAAAATCTTTTGTTTTTGTAGGAAATATCGGTCCAAAGGCTATATAATTAAAATCATCGCTATTGGCTTGCTTAAACTCCTCTATTGAATGCGTAGAGATGCCTATTATCTTATCAGGTCCCAATATCTTCCGGGCGTTTGAAAGCGGGTATCTTTTTATATCTTCCTGCCCCAGATGCAACCCATCCGCATTCAAATCTCTGGCTAGATATGGATCATCATTGACAATAAATGGCGTGTTAAACTCCCTGCATAATAATAGCAGGCCCTTGCCAAGCGCTATAAGGCCCCGCTCAGAAATATTCTTTTCCCGCATCTGTAAAATATCGACACCTGCGTCAAGCGCGTTTTTTGCTATATCCAAAACAGGCCTTCCATTAGCATATTCCGAACTTAAGACAAGGTATAGGTTGTAATCTTCTATTCTCTTCATTGAAATAAATCCCGCTATAAATAGGGACAGCGCCCTACTATTAAATAGGGCGCTGTCCCTATTTATTTAAGCATTTTTAGATATCTTGGCCCAGCTATCACGTAAAGAGACCGCGCGATTAAAGACAAGCCTCTCATCTGAAGAATCTTTGTCAGCGCAAAAATAGCCCTGCCTCTCAAACTGGTATAGATTGCCCGGTTTTGTATTTCTTAAGCTCGGCTCTGTATAAGCAGGATAGACCACCTCCAGAGAGTCCGGGTTCAGGTTGTCTTTATAATCCTTGCCGTCGTCTACATTATCAGGATTGGGCGTTAAAAACAGATGGCTATAAAGGCGTACCTCTGTCTTTAACGCGTGCGCGACTGATACCCAGTGCAGAGTCGCCTTTACCTTTCTTCCGTCCGGGGCATCACCTCCATGGGTTGCGGGGTCATAGCTACACCTAAGCTCTGCTACATTGCCTTCTGAGTCTTTTATAACCTCCTCGCACTTGATGAAATAAGCATACCGCAAACGGACTTCCCTGCCAGGCGCTAAACGAAAGAACTTTTTTGGGGGGGTTTCCTCAAAATCATCCCGCTCTATATACAATGTCCGGGAAAATGGTATCTTTCTGGTGCCAGCACTCTTATCCTCGGGATTATTTATGGCGTCAAGCTCTTCTTCTTTGCCTTCAGGATAATTTGTTATTGTCACCTTGAGAGGCTTTAAGACCGCCATCGCCCGGAGCGCGGTCTTGTTTAATTCTTCGCGGAGGCTATTCTCCAGCACCACAACATCTATAAGGCTGTTTACCTTGGAGACACCTATACCCGCGCAGAAATTTCTTATTGAACTTGGCGTATAGCCCCTTCTTCGCAGGCCCGATATAGTAGGCATGCGGGGATCATCCCAACCATTTACATATTTTCCCATTACAAGTTCTATCAGTTTTCTTTTGCTGAGAATAGTATAGCTCAGGTTCAAACGTGCGAACTCTATCTGCCTGGGATGATATGCCTCTAAAGCATCGAGTATCCAATCATACAATGGGCGATTATTCTCAAATTCCAATGTGCATACAGAATGAGTAATCCGCTCTATTGAATCAGAAAGGCAATGGGCAAAATCATACATAGGATATATAGGCCACTTGTTCCCGGTCCTGTGGTGGTATCCCCTCTTGATACGATATATGGTAGGATCCCTCATAACAATATTAGGATGTGCCATATCTATCTTCGCGCGCAAGACCTTTGAGCCATCCTCAAACTCGCCATTCTTCATGCGCTTGAAAAGATCAAGGTTCTCCTCTATTGGCCGGGCACGATATGGACTTTCACTGCCCTGGGCTGTAAGCGTACCTCGGTATTCTCTTATCTGGTCGGCGTCAAGATCGCATACATACGCCTGGGCCTTCCCTATAAGCTTAAGAGCAAACTCATAAAGCTTTTCAAAATAATCTGACGCGTAAAAAAGGCGATCCTGCCAATCAAATCCCAGCCATTTTACATCCTCCTCTATTGACTTCACGTATTCAAGCTCTTCCTTGCTCGGGTTCGTATCATCAAAACGAAGGTTGCAGAGACCCTGATACTGGGCCGCCAGGGCGAAGTTCAGGCATATAGATTTAGCGTGGCCTATGTGGAGATAGCCATTGGGTTCAGGAGGAAAACGCGTATAGACCTTGGTATCATACCTGCCGGATGCCATGTCCTTGTCTATAATCTCTGTTATAAAATTTTTCATATTAATAACACGCCTGTAAG
>CAZGAS010000053.1:0-4566 GCA_964523875.1 uncultured Planctomycetia bacterium
CGTTTTGATGAACGTATAAAATCAATCAGGTGGCGGGCTTCCGGGCTTGTTGCTATCTTGGCAAATTTGTCTAACGCCTGGTTCTGGTTAAGCCCCCCATGATACAAAAGCCTGAAGGCCTCTTTTATCTCTTTGCGGGCCTGTATAGATGTACCCGCCCTTCTTAACCCGATAACATTATACGCGGTTACGACATTATCGTTTCCTGTAGACATAAAGGGGGGAAAATCCTTGTTAAGCCTAACGCCTCCTCCTATCATAGCAAGGGTACCTATGCGTACAAACTGATGTATAAGGCAACCGCCGGAAACAAAGGCCTTCTCCTCAACCTCGACGTAGCCTCCAAGCAAGGCATTGTTACAGATTATAACATTGTTTCCGATGGCGCAATTATGCGCTACATGCGATAAACACATAAAGTAATTCTTATCTCCTATCACTGTAGAAGAGCCTTTCGCGGTCCCCCTATGGACAGTAGTATGCTCCCTGAATGTATTCTTATCGCCAATTATTAAATAGCTCTTTTCTCCCTTATAGGCCAGGTCCTGCGGCTCACCCCCAAGGGACGCGCCCATATGCACTTTACAGCCCGCACCAATAGTAGTCCCTGAAAAAACACGCGCGTTTGATGATATCTCTGTACCTTGCCCGATTATAACATCATCCTCTATAACAGTATAGGGGCCTATTATAACGTCATTTGCTATCTGTGTTTTTTTTGAGACTATCGCTGTTTTATGTATCGTCATTTCTTTGCCCGAATTATTGTTGGGTTAATAATAATAACAAATTCTCCGCGTACTTTTTTCCGATTAAAATAGGATAATAAGTCTATTGCGCTGCCTCGTTTTATCTCTTCGAATTTTTTTGTAATCTCCCGCGCCACTACAAGCTCCGCGGCAGGCAAGACCTCGTTTATGTCTTCTAGGGCTGCCAATAGCCTGTGGGGAGATTCGTAACATATAATCGTACTTTTCTTTTTTGCGAATTCCGCAAGCTTCTTTTTGCGCGCTGTTGTTTTATTCGGTAAAAACCCTTCAAAGACAAAACTGTCTGTAGGCATTCCGGACACCGCGAGTGCCGCGAGTGCCGCGTTTGCGCCGGGAATAGATATAACATTAACTTCATTATCAATCGCGTCCCGTATAGCCCTGTAACCGGGGTCACTTATCCCCGGGGTACCTGCGTCGCTAACCAGGGCTATTGCTTTTCCTTCTTCGAGAAGCCTCAGAATGTATTTTGATTGTTTTTCTTTGTTATGCTCAAAGTAGCTTATAAGTGTTTTTTGTATTCCATAATGCGCCAACAGTATTTTTGTGTGGCGTGTATCCTCGCACGCTATCACATCCACCTGCTTTAAGACCTCTATCGCGCGCAATGTTATATCTCCCAGATTGCCAATCGGCGTAGCTACAATGTAAAGCGTGCCTTTCATAGCAGGTCCTCTATTCTCTTATCTTGTCTTTGTGAATACGACAAAGCGCCTTGCGTGCTTAGCACATACCTTATTCTACTGTTACAGACTTTGCCAGGTTGCGCGGCTGATCCACATCACGTTTATTCTTATGGGCTATGTAATACGCCAAAAGTTGTAATGGCAATACTGTAAGAACAGGTGAAAAAAGCTCTTGTACCTCAGGTATATATACCACATAATCCGAGTGATTCTTGATATACTTATCCCCTTCTGTCGCGATACTGATTACGATTCCACCGCGGGCCTTTATCTCCTGTATATTAGACACCATCTTATCATAGGTAGCGCTATTCGGCACAATACATACAACGGGCATAGTTGTATCAATTAGCGCTATAGGCCCATGCTTCATCTCCCCCGCGGCATAGCCTTCCGCGTGTACATAGGATAGTTCTTTTAATTTAAGCGCTCCTTCAAGAGCATTCGGAAAATTCAGATTCCTTCCTAAATATAAAAAGCAGTTTTTGTCATGGTGGCGCTTGCTTATACTTTGTATGGTTTTATGCTCTGTTAGGATTTGTTCCGCCTGCCCAGACAAGGCCTCCATCTCCAGGAGTAGTAACCTGATCTTTTGTTTGCTTAGATAGTTATTCAAGCTGCCCAGGTATATACCAAATAAGTATAATATGCAAAGCTGGGCAGTATAAGCCTTTGTTGAGGCTACACCGATCTCCGGGCCGGCATGCGTGTATATAACACCACTTGACTCTCTTGTCATGGTAGAGCCTAAGGCATTGACAACAGAGAGAATTGTAGCGCCGCGCCGCTTTGATTCCCTTATGCTGGCTAAGGTATCCGCTGTCTCGCCTGATTGGCTTATCGCGAGAACAAGGGTATTGCTATCAAGAATAGGCCTTCTGTAACGAAACTCACTGGAAACATCTACTTCAACAGGTATACCTGTTAATGACTCTATAATATATTTACCTGCTAGGCCCGCGTGGTATGCTGTACCGCAGGCAACAATAGTTACCTTTTTTACTCCTGCCAACTTCTTATCGGAGATATTAAGCTCCTGAAAGGATACACCCTCTTTATCTTCTGACATCCTATGACGTACAATACCTTCTATTACAGATGGTTGTTCATATATCTCTTTTAGCATAAAATGCGCGTATCCGCCTTTTTCCGCCTGCGCGGCATCCCATGTAATAGCCGTAACCTGCTTCTCGATTGGTTGTCCGTCAAAGTTGCTGACTACTACATTATCTTTCGTGAGCACAGCCAATTCATTGTCTTCTAAAAAAATAATGTCCTTTGTATGCTTAAGCAGCGCCGGGATATCACTTGCTATAAAATTCTCGTCCTTGCCTATACCGATTACCAGCGGTGAACCCAACCTCGCGGCTATAAGCTGTTCCGGGTGATTGCCCAAGATAACCCCTATCGCAAAAGACCCCTTAAGAAGCTTGATAGCCGCCCGAACCGCTATCTCTATATCATCTTTATAAAATTTTTCTATTAAATGCGCTATAACCTCTGTATCTGTCTCGGATTTAAAGATGTGGCCTTCCCCGATCAAGCCTTCTTTCAGGTCTTCATAATTTTCTATTATACCATTATGTACCACCGCTATATTACCTGTACAATCTGTATGGGGATGGGCGTTACGTTGGCTAGGAACACCGTGTGTAGCCCAACGGCTGTGTGAGATACCTATATTACCTTTAAGGGGTTTTTTCTTAAGGAGAGACGAAAGGATGGCTATCTTGCCTTTTTGCTTTCTTACAGAGACCTTACTTTTTATGATCGTTGCCATGCCGGCAGAATCATAACCGCGGTATTCCAGTCTTTTGAGCCCATCCAAAAGAACAGATTGCGCCTCTTTTGTGCCTATATAACCGACTATTCCACACATAGTATAAATAATATAACAAATAAAGGGCGATTCCGCAAGTATTGTTTTTGAGGGCGGCTCTCCTGCACAAGCAATGCGACAAGAAGAGTTAGGCAGCTGAATTTATTGCAGATTCGATGTCACGCCTGTAGTATCGCGGCTGTACTGTTTGGCAGCTATCATGTTCTACGCGCTTTATTCCCAAACGCTGTATGCTCTCGAGCCTTGCATCGACATGTTCTTTATATTTTTTCGATTTCCGAATACGTTCATGTATCTCCCGGGCTTTGTCGCTAGCTAGCTGTTGTGTTTTAAAACCAATGCCCTGTTCGAACACGTCCAGATCCTTATCCTCTATGTGCAATAAAAAAAACGAAATCAAAGGAACAATACCGGAAGGCACGCTTATATATATTGGCACGTTGTCGTACTTTTTAGCCAAAAAAGAGGCGAGCAATACAAACTCGTCAAGAGTTGCCTGCGCTCCGCAAAAACCTATTCGCTTTACGTTGTCCGGGTATTTATCGTTCCAGATGGAAACAGCCTCTATTATCTCTTCGTATTTTTTGCATACGCTAGGCTTAAGAGAAAAAAAGAATTGCCCAAAATGCTTGTCCCCTCTTTTTATATCAATGGCAAAATCGCGCGATAGCACTGATGCCGTTAAATCACTGTTGCCTACGGATATAAGCCTTGTCTTTGGGTCGACCATAATGCTGTCTATATTATCGCATGCTTCCGCGGTCTCTATCATAGGGCCTGTATCAAGCTGTAGCGTAATGTCATTCGGCTTGACATCTAAATATTCTGATACAATATCTAAGGCTTGAGGCGTTATCTCATCGCGCATAAAATGTACATCGCGCTGGGTTTTGACCATAGGAAATATCATTCCCGGCGTAAAGTCATAGCCGCCTTTTTGTTGAAGAGCAAGCAGTGCGATATAATAACTTGCTATTCGCAAAGAAACGACTTTGTTGCCGGCGTCTGTTCTGTAAATATCAAAACCGCGCTCTCCTAAAAGCTTTACAATGTTTGCAACGTTCTTGTCTTCTTCAAAATCGTCTGTGCGCAACACAAAGGGACCTGTGCTGTTCCTATATTCACGGAGCGAAAGATACATGTCAACAATAAACGCGTCTAATAAAACGCGCTCTTTCTGATTATCGGGATCAGAGAGATAAGACTTGAGTGCTAATTGAGTTTTTTTGCTAGGCGCTAGCTCTGTCCTGTATATGCCGATCCCTTCGAT
>CAZGAS010000053.1:4666-5932 GCA_964523875.1 uncultured Planctomycetia bacterium
ACAACGGGTATGCCCATACCTTGCGCAACAATTACCCAGTGCGACGCTATGGCCCCCTCTAAGCAAACAATTGCTTTTATGCGTTTTTGCTGTACCTCGACCAGATCCTTAAGCGCCTCTACCGAAGGCTCGTTATTTGACAAAAGAACTAAATCTTTATCGTCATACGCTGTCTTCAAATAAAAGGCAGGCACATTCTTTAAGCGTACCATAATAGATTCGACACGCCTCATTCCATATGTAAAAACCCTGTATGTCTTGTCGCTGTCTTCTATAGATCTGTCAAAATCAAGTGCTGCTTCTTCTTGTTCCCTATGCGCTCCATACAAAAGCTGCATAACCGTCCTGTTCTGCTGAAGAATATTCTCCGGCCCTTTTATAGTCGTATCGGATATGTTTTCTAATATCAATTGGTCTATCATATATGCGCTGTGTTCATCTTTTAGGTCTGATTGGGCATTTGCGCATTGCGATATTAAAAATTTGTTCTCCTCAATAACATCTTTTATAGCTTCGCTCTCTCTTGTGTCATGCTCGTGTTCTGCAACAGACAAATTGTGCGTCAGCTTTTCGTTTCTCATTGTAAGGGCTTCTATCTTTTCTCCGAGTTCTCTGTCTTGCTTGCTTGATACACCAAGCTGGCTGCTATAATCTTCCAAAAGCTTATCCCGCACCTGTACAAATGCATCCCATTGTTCTTGTGCGTCTTCTGGAGCAATGGTCTCCTGCTCGTTGATATCGCCTGAGGCTCTTTGTTGTACACACCGCAATATTTGTTTAAGCATTGCCTCCTGCCCTCTATCGTTTCCTGCGTGTGCTTTGCGAATATCAATAGAAAGAAAAAACTCTAAAGTGCCTATACTGTTTCTTATAAGGCGGCCGTTGTCGGGCTTACTCCTTAAGCGGTTTGTAAAATAGTTCCTGCTTTTTTCTTCATAGCCATTAAAGACTAGCATTGTCTTTTCCGTATCCTGTGTGTCCGCTTCCCTTAATAATTGCCTTATCTGTGCCATTGTTCTTGGCAACACATCGTCCCTTTCCGTTGCTATCATTGCATATTTTATGTTTCGCAAGATATCATATGCTGAATAACTCGAAAAAAGCGCAGCCTTACCAATAGCTGTAGCGGAAACAGCGTTGCTTATACCTGTATATGTCGCTGTGGCTGCCGCAGAGCTCTTGCTGCTGAACATGCTCTGTGTGCCTGTCACAGGATTCTGTGCCTGCAACTGGGACGATAAAGGTCTTAGTGCGTCAAAAGAGAAC
>CAZGAS010000053.1:6032-7257 GCA_964523875.1 uncultured Planctomycetia bacterium
CCTCCTGCTATAAGAACCGCCAATTTCGCGTCTTCCTCATTCATAAGCTTTATGGCATTCTGCACAAACGTATCATCACGTTGATTAGCGATATCATAAAACTTAACCAGTGTCGAAAGATTTTTATCCAAGGTATAGGCCGGCTTCAACAACGTTGCCTTGATTTTATAACGCCTTGCCTGTGCCCGCAAGAGGCTTATCCAACTCGCGGTGTTAAAATCGTTACGATGTTTTTTGTAATACTTGAAATCATTTGGCACCAGCTTAAGGTTTAAAAAATTGCTCATCACCTGTATACTTTGCGCGATATTATAAAGCTCGCGCTGGGAAGTGTTTTTAATCAATATGTTCTCAATGGCCTCTGACAGCGTCTCCGCATCTTCAAATAGTTTAGTTGTGTCAATGGCTTCATGCGCGTCTATATACGCTACATATCTTCCCAGATTAGGATAACTGCTAATCGCTACCCCCGCTTCATTCGCCTCCCTTACCAGGTACTCGTGGTATTCTGAAGGCGTAAGCTTGTTCAGCCGGAACTCAAGGGATTTTGTTACCAGGACGGTTAATTGTTGTTTAGAAAGTTTTTTTGACAACTTCTCTATAAGCACACTTCGCTCTTTTTCCACGACCGGAAATTTTATCTCCTTCTCCAAGGCAGTAACCTCAATAAAGCGCCTGAAATCAGGATAAGGACCAAGATCCTGCTTTGTTTTTTTAGCGAGCATATCAATATACTTGTAATAATCAGCGAGGCTTATCTTTTCGCCTTCATACTCTTCCTCCGCTTTTCCCAGTTCAAGCAATTGCGGAGAATAGACCTTCTTTTGCAACGCCCTCACAAGTCTATCAATATCGTTTAATTCCTTGTCCGCTTGGCTCCGGAATTGCTCTATGGCAAAAAAGGTTTCCAGGTTAGCCTTGTAAAGCTCTTCTTCCTCAAGCCCTTCCAGGGCAAGATCATAATCAGAAACAATATCCAGGTACTCTTCCCCCGATATTTTTCCGGACTTCAAATACTCTTCCGCCACATCCAGCCTGCGCTCTGTATCCGCGTATAAACGCAGATACGCGAGGCTCACATCGCCCCAACCCCCCTCTACCATTATGAGCCTTAGTTTATTATTTTTAACTAGGGCCTCTATGATACGGCTTGAGTTTTTTTGCGCTTCATAATTAGTGTGGATATCCTGGATGTGGATCACTATCTTCGCGTCATCTTCTTTGG
>CAZGAS010000054.1:0-2705 GCA_964523875.1 uncultured Planctomycetia bacterium
TCTTCCGCGATATAATCGATAAGAACATTGTCCATGTCTGTTCCACCAAGATGCGTATCGCCACTTGTGGATTTAACCTCAAATGTCGCTGCCTTATGCTCATCGTCCCAACCCATCTCAAGGATTGTGACATCAAGGGTTCCACCACCGAAATCAAAGACCATTATCTCCTGCTCTTTACCTGCTTTATCAAGCCCGTAAGCAAGGCACGCAGCGGTAGGTTCGTTAATTATTCTTAGTACATCTAAACCCGCTATCTTGCCCGCGTCTTTTGTAGCCTGGCGTTGGTTGTCATTAAAATAAGCAGGTACAGTAACAACCGCCTCCTTGACCTCATCACCTAGATAGGCCTCAGCATCAGCCTTTATCTTTTGCAATATAAAAGCGGATATCTGCTGTGGTGTATACTCTTTATCATATACCTTAAATTTAAAATCCTCGCCCATCTTTCTCTTCGCTGCCTGCACAGTGCCTTCCGGATTCACGGCAGCCTGTCTCTTTGCCGGCTCACCAACAAGCTTCTGCCCATCTTTTGTAAAAGCAACTACTGAAGGAAATGCCTTACCGCTTGCTACTCCCGCGCCCTCTGCTGAAGGAATAATAGTCGGCCTTCCACCCTCCATTACAGATGCCGCTGAATTTGATGTTCCTAAATCGATTCCAATTACCTTTGCCATTTTTTACCTCCTTTTTAAAATCACTATTACCAGAATATATTTACCTACTCATCTGATTCGTCGTATTCATCTTCTTCTATGCCCGGCTCTTGCGGAGCCTCCTCTATAACAGCCTCTTCTTCGTCCCGCGGCTTTTCTTCCTCTACTGATACATCCTGTTTATTCTTTACTACCTTGACCATTGCCGGCCTTAAAACATGATCATTTAACATATAGCCGGCCTGAAGCTCTTCTAATACCTCTGATTCTTTCGCGTCATCTGATTCCACTACCTCTATGGCCTCATGTTTTACAGGATCAAATGTTTCTCCCACGCACTCAATTCTTTTAAGGCCTTTCTCCTGGAGAAGCTTGTGAAGCTGCTTTGATATCATATCAACACCCTGATGCAGCAGCTTAAAATCCTGTTTTTGATCCGCTGCCTTTATGCTGCGCTCAAAATTATCAAGAATGCCTACGAGCTCTAAGATAAGCCCTTCATTGGCGTACTTGATAAATTCCTGCCTCTCCTTAGCTGACCTTTTCCTGAAGTTATCAAACTCTGCCTGCAGCCTTAAGGCCACATCCTGATAATCATCTTTCTTGGCTAGCTCATCGCGCAACACGGTAACTTCCGCCTCTAAATCTTTTATATCCTGCTTCTTGTTCTTAGCTTTGTTTTTTGTTGTCATCCAAGCACCCCACTTAATTTTTGTGCGACATAATCCACTATTGATATAAGCCTTGAATATTCCATCCTTATCGGCCCTATTATACCTAATGTCCCGCAAGAAGTATCACCTATACAATAATTAGATGTTATCAGGCTGCATTCTAGAAAATCACTTCCCAATTCTGAGCCTATATATATATTAGTACCTTCTTTATCTATCATCTTTTTAAGCAATGAGAACATAAAATCTTTATCGTCCAGATGCCTTAACAGGTTTTTCAATTTATCTATGTTTCCGAATTCCGGTTGTTCTGTAATATGGGACCTGCCATTTAGATACATCTTGTTCTCTTTTATTATATCAAGCATAATATCTATTATAGCCTTTGCCTTCTCAAGAACATAGAAGAACGCGTCTCTCTCCGCAATAAGGCGCTGGCTTATATCCTTCTTGATATCGTCAAGAGAACCCTTGCCCATATACTTGTTTATAAAATTTGATATACGTAAAAGTTCGGCCTCGGGGATATCCTCTCTAAGCTCTACAACGAAATCCTTTGTCACCCCTGATGCCGTAAGAAGAACTATCAGGATATCGTTGTTATCCAATTTTACAAGTTCTACATGCTTGAAAAAACTCTTTTGCAGAATAGGAAAGAGCACGAGCCCTGTCTGGTTGGTGATTAATGATAATATATTTGATGTCCTATCCAAAAGCGAATTAAGCTCGCTTAATCTTACTTTAAACTCCTTATCTATACTCTTTTTCTCTCCTTCTGTAAGCAGAGAGGCACGCATAAGCCTGTCAATATAATAACGATAACCTTTCTCTGTAGGAACCCTTCCCGCGGATGTATGCGGATGGGTAATAAGTTCCTGTTCCTCAAGGTCACTCATTACATTACGTACTGTAGCCGGGCTTAGCCCCATGCGCAGCTTTTTACTGATAGTTCTCGAGGCTATAGGCTCTGCTGTATTAACATGGCTATCAATAATCAACCCGAGGATCTTATCTCTTCTGGTGTTTAAATCTTTTTGCAGCATCTTAATCCTTCTAGTGTCTCTTTCGGTGTCCGGTTTTAGGTTATCGATTATCGCTGAATACCTAATATCAAAAAAGTAACTGCGTAGGCTTTTCTTAAATTCTCATACTGCAGATTAGCACTCTAAAGTATAGAGTGCTAATTGCAGGAAAACTAATTCTACCATTTTTGCACTTTTTGTCAAGTATTATTTTAATGAGCACATGAGTTATGGAGTTTCGGGAATAAGATTTGTTATTAGGGACAGCTACTAATTATTCTAATTAGTAGCTGTCCCTAATAAGATTTATCTTCAGGGTATTAGATCTTAAGATTTAGATGGTGGGGAATAAC
>CAZGAS010000054.1:2805-7038 GCA_964523875.1 uncultured Planctomycetia bacterium
AATAAGATTTATCTTCAGGGTATTAGATCTTAAGATTTAGATGGTGGGGAATAACCGCTTTTATGTATATACCTTTATCTGTATCCTGCCTAAGTAGGACCTCTCCCTGTTCATAGATTTGGCTTAAAATAGACATCTTGCCATAAGGTATAAGCTCTTCTATTGTCTTTGTTAGCACTGGTATTCTGCGCGAGATAAGGCCTATCAGTTCTTTTAGCGCTGTGCCTTTTTTCGCGGAGACAGCCAGAGAATCGCTTATATCCCTCTGGAATCTATTCGCGACAAAACCATCCTGTAGAAGATCCGCCTTATTAAGCGCGGTAACCATAGGTTTCTCATGAGCGCGCAATTCCTTTAATACCTCGTAGACCGCGGCTCGATGCTCATTCGCCTTTGGATTACTTATATCAAGAACATGTAAAAGAAGGTCAGCCTCTTTTACCTCCTCCAATGTCGCCTTAAACGCCTCGATAAGGTTATGAGGAAGCTTATGTATAAAACCTACTGTATCGACAAATAATATCTTCTGGTTATTATCCAATACATACCTGCGGGCAGTAAGATCAAGGGTACTAAATAACCGGTTATCCGCGATTACATCAGATTCAGTAAGGTTGTTTAAGAGTGTGGACTTTCCGGCATTTGTGTAGCCTATCACAGCTACCGTGACAACCGAATGCTCTGACCTGTTGCTCCTTAACTTATTGCGCCTCTTGCTCAGGCTATCAAGGTCTGCTTTTAAATATTTTATCTTTCTTCTTAGGCCTCTGCGGTCTGTCTCAAGCATCTTCTCACCAGGACCGCGCGTTCCTATACCGCCGCCTAACCGGGATAATTTTATACCTAATCCTGATAAACGCGGCAGCATATACTCTAGCTGGGCGAGCTCAACCTGTAATTTACCTTCATTGGTGTGCGCACGCTGTGAAAATATATCCAATATGAGCTGTGTCCTGTCGAGCACCTTCACGCTTAAGAGTTCTTCAAGGTTTCTTTGCTGCGTACCGGATAAGTTTTCGCTTATAATAACAGCCTTTATATCCTTACCGTTAGCCTGAATAACCTCGCGAATTTCCTCTATCTTGCCCTTGCCTAAGAAATACTTAGGCTTAGGGACGTCAATCTTTACCATAAGCTCATCAACAATCTTGACCCCGCTTGATAGAGCAAGCTCTTTAAATTCCGCGTGGGTGTCTTCAAGGCCCCAACCTTTTTCTACGTCTTCACGCAGAACTATAGTAACCAATATTACTTTATCACTGGAGTATTCTTTTACATCATGAGTCTTTTGCATAATATTCCTGCCACCTCTTTTGGCTTTTCTTTACCAATATCTATCCACTCAGCCCTCTCATCGTTTCTAAACCATGAAAGCTGCCTCTTGGCAAGATTGCGTGTGTTTTTCTTAATAAGTTCCTTCGCGTCTTTAATCTCCATCCTGCCTGCCAAATAATCAAATACCTCTTTATACCCTAGGGCCTGTCTTGCTGTTCTTGAGAGCCTCTTTGTTCTTAACCGCTTGCATTCAGCTAAAAGGCCCTTCTTAAACATATAATCCACCCTGGCATCGGCTAAGCTGTAAAGCTCCTGTCGGTCGCGATTCAAACAGAATAGGCTTATCTTATATTCTGATTTTAGGCCTTTTGTCTTCTTCTTTAATACAGATATCGGGATACCTGTATTTGTATATACCTCCAATGCCCTTATAATCCTTCTTGTATCATTTGGATGCAAAAGCTTAGCTGAATTTTTGTCAACCCTTGAAAGCTGCCTATAGAGATGGCCTCTGCCTATTGCCTTCTCATCTTTTAAAAGTTGGTTTCTTAGTGTTCGATCCGTTGGAGGCGCTGGAAAGAGCCCATCTATTAACGCCTTCATATAAAGGGCCGTTCCACCGACAAACAATACTCTTTTGCCTTTTTTTTCGATTGCCTTGATGCAAAGAAGCGCTCTTTCGCAAAAATCCGCCACACTAAAATTTCTTGAAGGCAATAAGATATCTATCATGTAATGTGGCACCTGCCGCTGTTGAAAAAGCGTAGGCTTTCCGGTGCCGATATTCATGCCCTTATAAACCTGCATGGAATCGCATAATACTATCTCGGCATTTAGCATCTTTGCCAGATAAATAGAAACCGCTGTCTTTCCAACAGCGGTAGGGCCTACTAAAAATATTATCTCTTTCATATCATCAGGTTGTAACTCGTGAGGTAAAACCATCTCTCTTTAATCTTTTTACCTCTTTATCCGCCATGGTTTTTGTATTAAATCTCCCTATCTTGACCTTGTAGAGTATTTTTTCCTTATCAGGCTGCTTTTCTATTGTGGCGTTATAACCTTTTCTTCTAAGGGCCTCAATAAGCTTGAGGGCATTCTCTCTCTTCGCGAAGGCGCCGGCCTGGATACTAAAGAAATGATCCATTAAGGCATATCTTTTAGCCTCTCTTGCCTCAAGGCTTAAAGACCAGGAACCCGTAACCTTATAAAACGCCTCTTCCGCTTCCTGCCATTTGCCCTGCCTTCTTAAGGCCTTGCCCAGATTAAGGTATGCTATGCTCGCGTAATCTGTTGCCTTATAGCCTTTTAATAGCCTCTTGTAATATTCTTCTGCCTGCTGGAAATCTCCCGTAAGATAATAAGAATCAGCGATGCCAAGAAGAAGCTCTTCTTTTAAGTTGGAGCGGGGGTAATTCTTAATAACAAATTCGAAGTTCTCTCGCGCCTCTTTCTGGCGGCCCAACTTCATAAACGAAAGCCCCATAAGATAACGCCCTTCCTCACCTAAAGCCTTGGACCTTGATACTACGCGGCAGGCGTTTAGGGCACCCTTATAATCAGACTTCAAATAGGATGTCCACGCCTTATCCAGTATCGGGTCATTGCAAAATCCCGCGATAGAAGAAACTAATAAAGCGAAGACAATAATAAGAAACAGGACAATCCTCATACAACCTTTCCAATAAGTGTATTCTCTTCCACGGCCTTTATTTTAACACTTAAAACCTCACCTATCAAGCTACTATTACCTTTATAGACTGCTTGCAGGCCCTCTCTTGTTCTACCCTTTATATACGTGCCAGGTATGTTTTTCGCGGCAAACGGCTTACGCTTGGCAATAGCTATTCCTAGAGACTCCTTTTGCTTGCCTATCAGGCCTTTATTCTTTTTCTTTGTTATCTTATCCTGCAGATCAAGAAGTATCTGGTTACGCGTCTTTTTATCTTCTATTGAAACATCATCTGTCATATCCGATGCCTTGGTAAAAAGCCTTGGAGAATACTTGAATATAAAAGCGCTTTCAAAACCTATTTTTTTCATAATATCGCGGGTGCAATTAAAATCATTCTCTGTCTCAGATGGGAAACCTACTATTATATCAGTTGTAATAGCACAATCAGGTACCACCTTTCGCAGTTTATCGATAAGCTTAAGATAATGAGATAATGTATAACCTCTGTTCATAGATTTAAGTATCCTGTCAGAACCTGCTTGTAAAGGAAGGTGGAAGTGTTCACATACCTTATTAAGCCTGGCGATAGCCTGAAAGAGTGCTATGCCAGCATCTTTTGGGTGTGATGTCATAAATCTTATCCTCTTAAGACCATCTATCTTATTAACATCCTCCAATAACTCGACAAAACCATTACCAGTCGATGACTGATAGGAATTTACATTTTGGCCTAATAGTGTGACCTCTTTTGTGCCTTTATCAACGAGACACTTTATCTCATCAATGATATCCTGTTTAGGGCGGCTTATTTCTCTTCCCCGAACAAAAGGCACTATGCAATATGAACAGAAATTATCACACCCGTGGCCTATATTAACCCATGAGCGCATCTTCTCTTCCCTGAAATTATCACTTGCCTTTTTAATAGGCCTCTTATCTTTAGATATTGAGGCAACATAGCGCTTACCTGATATTACCTTCTCAACAAGGTTTGGTATGTCATATATATTAGCAGGGGCACATATAAAATCAACATGGGGCAGCCTCTTAAATATCTCATCCTTGTAAGCCTTTGCCATGCACCCTACTAACCCGAAGATCTTAGTCTTTGGATTAGTGCCCAACTGCATAAGCTTGCCCCAGACACGGTCTTCCGCGTGCTTTCTAACAGAACAGGTATTAAATATAATAATATCCGCGTCATTGTATGATGATGCTTGCATGTAACCGGTCTCTAACATCATACTATAGATAATCTCGGAATCCCGTTCATTCATCTGGCA
>CAZGAS010000055.1:0-6997 GCA_964523875.1 uncultured Planctomycetia bacterium
AAAGAATATTACCTGATATTGCTAAACCATAAGGTTTAACACCTTCTATATTAAAATCTTTTGTCACTTTGGCTGCTTCTTTTTCATTGTAAACAATATCGCCTCTTTCCAAGTCAAGCTCATAGATAACGCCTTTGGCCTCTGTTATGCAACAAGACTTATGCAAAAGTGCCTGTCTTAGCATGCCTATAACAGCGGGCTCCTTCTTCCTGATAGCATCTGTATGCTCTAATAGAACGGTTTTTGTTATATCTCCTTTTTCATCAAGTGCTATTATTTTATTGGTACTGTCTATAACGGATAGTGATAAAAGTTTGTTATTTTCCGTATAAGCTGCCATCTGTTTAAATCCTTTAAGCTCATCGACCTGCGAGAAGAGCCTGCGGTCTTTTCCATCTAAACCACAGGAATATATGTAACCATCAGATATACTATGATAATATACCTTTTTACCTACTATCTCTATAGAATCTGTGGGTTCTCCTGTCACCCGCAAGAGTTTCCCCTGGCTATCAAAACATACAATGCCCGCATCTTTATCAGCCACAAGATACATCGATATATCAGCGCCTTCTCTTATGACTCGTATCATTGACGGATTACTTAAGGTGCCTTCTTCAAAAATAAGCTTTGCGGGCTTGGATCCGTCATCCGTATCCTCTGTTGCGGGTTTTCCTATTACAAACTCCTGGCCTCTTCTTGAAAATGCCAATGCTGAACGATTTATATCATAGCTTATAATTCTACCGTCATCTGTCATTATCCATGGCTGTCCTGACTCTAATGCAAACTGTTCTGTCTGCACAAAATGGTCTTTACCTTCTTCAAGCTCTATGTCTATTCCGAGTTCATCATGAAATTCAGTCTTTAATCTTGTCAAGAAATTTTTCTGGACAATATCAACCATCTTTGGCTTGGAGAGAAAGTTAAATACGAGAATCTTACCCTTTTCTTTAAGCCTTCCCAAAAACTCAGCCGTGCAATTATTGGTAATGGAATTTTTTATCTTATTTATTATATCCTTAGGAGATTTTTTATAGTCTTTCATAGTTAAATTTTCATTCGATGTAAAGAATATCATGACCTTTGAAAAGTCTATGCCATTGTATTCTCCAGTCTCGAATAGCTTTAGGAAAAAGTTCATTATAACGGGATGCGCCTTATCCACTTCATCGAATACTACCACAGAATAGGGCCTGTCCTTTACTTTCCCTAAAAGCTCAGGCAAAGTATCTGAGCCGATATATCCCTTAGAGGAGCCTATAAGATTTGATATGCGATGTTCCTCCCTGTACTCTGTCATATCTATCCTTATAAATGCCTTCTCATCTCCCGGATAGAGCTCTTCCGCCAGGACCTGAGGCAGAAATGTCTTTCCGCAGCCTGTAGGGCCTGCGAGATAGAATATGCCTGCAGGCGCATCATGCTTCCTGACACCTAATCTGTCTACAATGACCTGTTTCGCGACAGCCTCAACAGCATGATCCTGACCATGTACACGGTTTTTAAGCCGTGCCTCGATACCAAGTATCCATTCGCTTTGGTCTAAAAACTCACTTCCCGCGGTAAAAGAGTTGGCTTCCGCAACATCAGAGACCTCTGCCTCAAACTTAAACGATTTGTGTCTTTCTTTATAAAGTTTTAGGATAGTGCTGATACCATTTATAATCTTATTGGCCTCTCTGTGACGACGCTCGATAGCATCAATATCATCGGATGTTTCTCTGCGTAATACTGTCAATTTCCTTGCGGCATCTACTGTGCGTTCTAATGCATTCTTCATATTACGAGTGTTCTGCCCGCGCCTCTGGCGTATCCAGTTAAATGCCTCGGTCAAAGCATCTTTAGGTCCTCTGGGCCGGCCAAAACCTATCATAAAACGGTCAGTAAGCTTTACAAGTGTGCGTAAAAAGTTAAATAGCCCTTTTTGGGGAACAGATATCTTCTCACCTATGGCTACATCCTCAGTATTTATCTCATTCAAGAGTCCGGGTATCACATTCTCAAGTATCTCAACGGTCTCTTCCGCAGTAGGGGATACAAGGGTCACTTTTTTAAAACGCTGGTTCATCGCCTCGTCCTTTGACATAAACATTTGGCATTCTTTTTCAGTAGTAGATATAATAATTCTTAAACTTCCGCCTGTAAGCCTATCTTTTATATACTGAAAAAAATCCACTGACCCAGCCCACACCTGCTGTGTTAATATATGGGCCTCATCCATAAAGAGCAGGGTTCTTCCGTCACATATATTATCCAAAAGGGCGTTCAGTTTCTCCATATTGATAAGGTTGCCAGTCTCTAAAAACGCGGTCATCTTTAATTTTAAAAGCCTGACAGGGGGCTTGCCTGCCCTTTTGGTAGTGTCATCAAGCCATGTCTGCGTCTGCCGGTTTATAATCATATCAGCAAGTTTCTCAATAAGGGATGTCTTTCCTCCGCCTGCCTCTCCCACTAAAAATACCCCTGCCTGTTTAGGCTTTGTCAGACGGTTTATTATCTGATCCAGGGCGTCACGCTGTTTTTCACCGATAAAGAATGGGCTGTATTCTTTCTTTTTAGCCTTATCAAGCATATCTTCGTAAAACTGTTCAGGATCAGGGGCCTGTTCAGATCCGTTGCCGAAACCTGGAAGCGATGGAATGCCGCCGATAGAAGGCTGTTTGGACTCTTCATCATCACCAGATGCCATAAAAGAGTTCGGCAGGATAAAAGGCACCCTGATATTAGCACCTGTTATTGTATTAAGTTCAATCATCTCTATTCTTAATGGATTAAAACTATCGAGGTTATTCTTTGCTTTCTCAAGCCAATCTGTGATATTTTTCACAAACCCTGCTAAAAAGGCGTGAGTTCGTTTAAATAGCATACGCGTATTATAGAAAGAGATGCTGATAGACCTTTTAAGGCTAAAACCTGTCATATAATGAGCATGGCTTCCTATCTCAGGATGGGTGTGGGCCCTGCCTTTAAAAAGGTTTATAGGTATGGACGTAGTCTTTTTGCCGGACTGATTCTTTTTGTCGTCATTATCCTTATCTTTCTTCTTTGCCTTATCAATAACTTTATCTTTAAAGGTCTTAAGGAATTTTTTAAGTGATTCCTTATTCTCGATAAGTTTTTTTATCTCATCGCTGGAAAGGATTATGCCATATTTTATCTTAAACCTGGCAGATAATATTCTCGCGACTAGATCTGAGAGCTTATCCTCATCTAAGTCATCCAGATTACCTTCTCCAGCCTGCGCTATAAGTGTCTCTCTTACAATATCCTCATTTAGAATATTCTCAAGATCGTTTCTTATGTCTTCAGCATCATCCTCATCTATTATGCCGTCTTGTTGAAGTTTATCAAAGGTCTCATCTAAAAGATCTTTTTCAAGGGCCCTGTAATCATCAACCACCTTTTCCATATCATCTTCTGTTATATCCTCAAACTCCTCCTGCTTAGGGGTTTCTACAACCCAGCAATATGATAGATCCCTTGTGCGTAATAACCTTAAATCAGGGTATATATCGGCATTACTCAGTGTTTTTGCAATATTATTCTTATTTATTGATATACCACTTACCTGCCATTGCCTGAAATCCTGTTCAAACATATTATTAAACGTATGAGGTTTGCCTAAAAGCGCTCCCAGTTCGTGCAAGAATACAGCTGCAATATTGTCATTATCATGTATGCGTATGTGTATCTCGGCTTTCTTTAAGCCATAATTTGACGCATGCCCCCTAACGCCCCATTGCAGTTCCTTATCAGGATAGACAGCTTTTACATATCCGCCTACTATCAGTTCCTTTATAAGACGCAACAATAAAGGACTACGTAAACCTAAACCGCTGTCAGCAAAAAGATAGGCATAAACAGGATTTAGCTTAATGGCCAGGCCCAGGTCCTCTATAAGCGGCTTTACCTTACCCCGCCTATAAAGCCAGGCTAGCGGTATGTCTACTTCTTTCTGATGAATAGCGTCTCTTTCTTTATACGAAATATCTTCATCAGTAAGGATAGCCTCAAGCTCATAAACTGTGTGCGAATTGAGAGCATGATTGGGCCTTAAGGCATAGTTATCCGGCAATGCCCAGGTTATCTGGGAAAACATAAATACAGAAAGTATTATATAAATGAATATTTGTTTTTTCATATTATTAATATATTAGAAAAGATATTATAAAGAATAACATAAGTTGACTATTCTGTCAATAAAAAACTTTTAAAAAATCTTTCTTATTTAAAGTTCAAATAACCTCTAAAGGCCTCAAGACCGGCATTTCTTCTAAAACAAGCCTTTCTTCTCCTTTTGATTCTTTCTTTAGGACGCTCCATTCGGCTTTAATCTCTTTGACAAATAATAGTCAAACTGGTATAATTTAGGCTAGTTTAGATAACAATATTGATTGATTATATGATAAAGGAGCAAGCTTATGAAAGAGACGGCTGTTGCGGATACAAGTAATGCGGGCGGCATAGACATTGAGAATATAATGGAAAAAGCGTCCTTTGCCGCGGCAATATTTAGCCAGTTAAGCCAGGAGCATACAGACCGTATCGTAAGGGCTGTATATGAGGCTGGATTCAAGAATAGGATAAAATTGGCTAAGATGGCGCATGAGGAGACAAAATTAGGTGTCTGGCAGGATAAGGTAATAAAAAATGTTGTCGCTACACAGTTTGTGTATGAAGATATAAAGAACCTAAAAACAGTTGGGGTTATATCCGATGATAAAGAAAGCGGCATCATAGAGATAGCGCAGCCAATAGGCCCTATCTTTGCTCTTATTCCTGTAACCAATCCTACATCAACGGTAATATTTAAGATACTTATTGCCTTGAAAACAAGAAATCCTATAATCATAAGCGCTCATCACAGGGCAATGAAATGCTGCAACGAAACAGCGCGTATATTATACGAAGCAGCCTTAAAAGAGGACGCGCCACAGGATTGCATACAATGGCTCGAAGCAAAGTCTTCAGAAAGTACACGCGCGTTGATGCGACATAAAAAACTAGCCTTAATCTTAGCTACTGGTGGCTCAAGCCTGGTAGGGGCAGCATACAGCTCAGGTACACCCGCTATAGGTGTTGGCCCAGGCAATGTACCCGCATATATTGAAAAAACAGCTGACGTGGGCTTTGCCGTAGAACAGATATTTATCTCAAAGACATTTGACAATGGTACTGTATGTGCCAGTGAACAATCGATTATTGTAGATAAATCTCTTGCTGATAAGGCTCAAAAAGAGATCGAAGCGCGAAAAGGATATTTCTTATCAGAGGATGAGACAAAGCGCATTGAGGAGGTAGCCTTTGATAAAGAGCGTGGATTAATGAATACCGCTATAGTCGGCCAATCCGCGGCTTCTATCGCTAAGCTGGCAAATATTGACGCTGGCGCCGATGTACGCCTGCTAATAGCGCCTCTTAAAGGAATAGGCAAGGAACACCCCCTCTCTTCAGAGGTCTTAGCGCCTATACTCGCTTTTTACGTCGCTAATGATTTCGAACATGCGGTCAATCTATGCATAGACTTAAACTTCCATGGTGGTATAGGGCACACTGTAAGTATCTTCTCTAACGACGATGAAAAGATACAGGAATTCGCCTCTGTTATGAACGCGGGGCGCATTGTTGTTAATACCCCTTCGTCTCAGGGCGCTGTCGGCGGTTTGTATAATACCCTCCATCCGTCATTTACCCTAGGCTGTGGTAGCGGCGGCAAAAATATAACCACTGATAATATCTCCGCGAAGCACTTGCTTAATATACAGCGCATCGCGCGCAGGCGCGTTAATAGGCGTCTGGAAAAGTTTGACAATAAGCTTTATTTTGATGAATCTATCGACATCAAGGCAATTGAAGATGAGTTTAACCGTAATTACTAAAAAGAATTAGGAGCAAAGATATGGTTCAATTTAAGTTGGAGGATAAAAAACTGATCTGCCTGTTCTCAAAGAATATGGAGACAGAAAACTGCGTCAATTGTGAGGGAGAACTTTTTAAAAAAATAAGGGAAACAAAACTGCCTGTTGTCTTTGATCTTAAAGAGGTAAGCTACATCGCTTCTATGTTTCTGAGTATGTGCCTTATGGCCGCGAAAGAACCGGATGTCGAGACTTTTATACTGGTTAATGTACAACCGAACGTAAAGAAGGTATTTAAGATAGCGGGGATTGATAAACATCTGACTATTTTATAACAAAAAACAGGAGTGGGTTTAAATAGTTATCTATAAACCTCTTTTCTGTGTCTTATTCTATATATAATAACCTCTTTCGCAGCATCGTCTACTCTATATAATATCCTGAAATTTCCGGTTCTTGTCCTGTATCCTTCTTCTTGGATAAGCTTTACGCAGCCATAAGGCCTTGGCGTAATAGATAGCGACAAAATCTTATCTCTGATAGAATTAAAATCCTTGCCCTTTACTTTATCAAGATCCTTTTGAGCCTTTGGTATAATCTTGATAGTATATTTCATGCTTTTCTTTTCTTAAGATATTCAGAAAAATCTTCTGCAAGCCTCTCTTGGCTGCGCAAAGCTTTAAGCTCGATTATATCCTCTGTAAGCTCTTCCCTCTCAAGCTGGCTCCTTAAAGCCTTTTCAACGAAGAACCCCTGCTTCAACCCGTGGTCATTACAGAAATCCTTGATTTTTTGAATGAGAGACTTCTCAATCTTTATGGACATTACGCCTTTCATCTTTTTCACCTCCAGGATAAATATACACGAAAAAGTAATATTTGTCAAGTAGAAGTAATAAAAAACTTACTTATGTTATTAATTGCCCCTGATTGTTTTCATGTTGAGGATATGAAATATTCGAAGTGTCTAAAGATTGGCAGGGATTTTAAAAACTAGTCCTTGTCATGCACCATTGGTACAAATCTTACCGGCAGGAGAGCTTCTCTATCGTAACCAGTCTCAGTCCTGGTGATAAGATAGAGCTCCTGATATATTGGACCTATCGGTATGACAGCTCTTCCACCGATAGCAAGCTG
>CAZGAS010000056.1:0-6851 GCA_964523875.1 uncultured Planctomycetia bacterium
TTTAAAGGGGAAGGAATTATTATATATTATCAACCTGCTGTCAGGCAGGGCAAAAACGACCCATCCCGGGAAGAGAGGAGGCGAAGAATGATGAAGAGACTAGGAAAAAGAGGTTTTACGCTTGTAGAAATCATGATTGTTGTCGCTATCATAGCTTTATTAGCTGCAATAGCAATACCTAACTTGCTCAGAGCAAGGCACAATGCCAATGAGTCCGCTGCTATAGCTACATTAAGAACAGTAAGTACAGCAGAGGAATCGTATAGGGCAGCACAGAATCCTACTACTTATGGCACTATGGCTCAGTTATCAGCAGGCGCTTTGCCATATATCGATGCTACATTAGGTGCAGGAGCAAAGCAGGGGTATACATTTGTCATAACAAACCTTACTGCTAATACTTATACCTGTACAGCTGCTCCTGTGACCGCCGGAACCACAGGTACCAGGACTTTCAGCGTTACACAGACAGGTGTTATTATGGATAACACAAACGCGTTGCCTGTATCGTAATATTTCACAGGCAAAGGTTTGATAAAAAGAGGCTGGCTTATCAAAAAGCCAGCCTCTTTTTATTGTTGACAGGAGACTCTCCTAAAGGGGGCACCCCTCAAGCCCGCTATTGTTTGTTTTTTTAGATAAACTTAAAGATAAGCTTGAAACTGTTTCCAAACATTTAATATTATTATTGACTTTTGATGTCTAATAAACTAAACTTATATAGATACATATATATAAATATATATAAGGAGTAATTATGCGGATTTTGCCTGACTTAATTAAGCGAGATAGAGGCTTTACTCTCATAGAGATAATGGTCGTAGTATCCATTATCGCGCTTTTGGCTGGTTTATCTATATCTATGATGCTGCGCAACAGGGTTACCGCGAATGAGACTGTAGCCATAACATCCTGTAGGACTATCGTATCCGTTTGCCAGAGTTATTACGCCAACACTATGCCGCATCAATATCCCGCGAGTTTAGCAGTATTAGGTGTTGCAGGGGTTACGGGCCCGGCTTATATTGACACTGCTTTGGCATCTGGCAGTAAGGCAGGTTATTTATATTCGTACCAGTTAACTACACCTGCGTCATTTGTTATTAACGCTGACCCGCAGGTCTCAGGTAGGACAGGCGAAAGATACTTCTATTCCGATGAGACAGGAAGGATCACAGCTGCTAAAGGCGGACAAGCAGGCGCGGGTGATATATCGATAAATTAGTATAAGGCATTACCCTGGTAATCCCCAAATTTATGCATAGACCAAAGTTCCAGAATATCTTTTCAGGTTTTACCCTATTGGAGTTGGCGATAGCCGCGTCTATTTTTATTGTAGCTGCTTGTGGTATCGCAAGCCTATTTATCTCTCTTACCGCGCTTACGAAATCAGCCGGTAATATTACCCGTATGATAAACCTGGCTAGGGGGGAATTGGAGAATAATATACTTACCGCTGATTTCGAGACCTTAAGTAGCTATCAGTTACTGCCACCGGTAGTTCCCACGGGCACAAGTCTTGCCTGCTATATCCAGAATCACCCCACAATAAACAATGTGAAACAGGCTATTGTAGTTGTCTGCTACAGAGAGAAATCCAACAGGGTTATGGGGGAGGATAAGAATCTTAACGGTATATTGGACGGTGGTGAGGATGGCAATGGCGATGGACGGCTTACTTCTTTATGCGAGATAGCCACATTTCTTGTGAGGAAGGAGTAGATGTCGATTTATAGGTTTTACAGATTAAGGGCATTCACGCTTATAGAGCTCATGGTGACAGTCGCGATATTTACTATTGTAATGAGCGCCAGCTATGCTCTTTTGAATGCCGCCAGAACAAGCTGGCGATCAGGAGATGCCAGTATAGAATTACAGGAAGATGTAAGGCAGGTGCTGGATTCTATCTCGTTCGAATTATTTGAGACAACCCCTGCTAGGATAACTATAGGTGCTGGTAATAATTTTATTACTTTCCAGATACCTGTTGATGAGAATGGAAGCGGCACCTGGGAGAGTTTAGGCAGCGCGGGCACTTTCTATCTTGAGGATACACTTGATGCTTCAGGTGCCATAGTATGGGGCGCTTACCTTAGGCAGGAGGATAGGACAGTCGCAAGCAGTACACTCGCTTTCGGAAACAGGCAGGGCAGGCAGATAAGATTCCTACTTGTAGGCGATGAACTTACCAGGCGCGTCTTAGCCAGCGACGGTACTACTATATTGGAGGATTTCGTGTTATCTGATGATATAGCAAGCGTGAGTTTTTCCTTAGACGCTAATAATACGGTCAGGATTACGGTTAACGCGCAAAAGCAGGCTATGGATGGGCGCCAGGTCAGCTACTCTGTTACAACAGAGACAATACCGAGGAACAGTTGATGTTTATTAATATCATAAAGAATAAAAGAGGCATAGCGCTTATTTCCATATATATCATCTTAACGGTGCTGCTGGTCTTTATAGCGGCCTTTAGCGCGCGGAGCATGAATGATTTTAAATTCGCGCAAAGGCAAAAAGATGAGCTAAAGGCATATTATGCGGCGGAAGCCGGGTTAAACGCTATTACAACGGATATCTATAATGCCTTTAGAAGTTCCCCGATTTGGACAAGTAACAGGAATATTGTGGCATTTCGACTATGGTTTGGCTATCCTGATACAGTACCGGGTTGGAGCGCGGCTCAAAGGCGTAGCACCTTTATTTTAAATTACTTGAAGAACTTTCCCATAACCGGTACTGTAGGTGACAGTCAGTATACTATTTTCTTGCCTTCTGCTGTAGCGAACCCGCCTTATGATGAAGCAGACCCGGTAATTCCGATTGGTGATGGGGTGCTTGTTAAACTTATAGCTGTCGGAACAGCACCGCATCTTGGCGGCACTGTGAATAAAGTTATAGCAAGGACAGTTTCGCTTGAGATGACCACCTCGCCGATATTCAACTACGCTTATTTTATTAATAATTTCGGATGGTTATGGGGAGAAGGGATAACCGCTAATGGTGATGTGCGTTCAAATGGTAATTTTTCTTTCAGTGGAAATCCGAGAATAAACGGAGATATATACGCGTCTGAAAATGCTGACCTAGGCACAGTAGGTACAATATCCGGAAACAACAAATTCTATGATATCCCTTCTTATCAAAGTAGTGTGAGCGACAGGGCAAGGCCTACGGACCCTACGGACCCGGCCAATCCTGAGGACACCGCGTATGAAGCTGGTTATGATGGAAAGAGCGAGAGGTTTGAGCAACAGGAGGTTCTGGATATGCCATACCTTGGCAATCTTGATACCTATAAACAACTTGCTGTTGCAAAGAACAGCAGCATTACCCAGGGAGGTGTTTTGCTGGTAGATAATGTATATGATGGTGATGGGCTTGACGGTATAAGCGGCACATCTGATGATAGTACTATTGTGCTTATCGGAACAGATGATAATCCCATTGAGATAAATGGCCCGGTAGTTGTTGAGGGGGATATCATTATAAGAGGTACTATAACAGGCCAGGGCACTTTGTACGCGGGAAGGAATATCCATGTTGTAGGAGATATAGAGTACGCTACTTCACCATCCTGGCCAAAGCCGGATGCTACGCCAATGACAACAGCAGTTTCAAACAACGCGGCTGATTTTATGGGACTTGCCTGTAAAGGTAATGTTATCATAGGTGATTATACAATAAACGACTGGAAGACAAACTGCGAGCGCTATCTTCAGCCTCCCTTTACCCAAGGCTACTCGACAGACGGGAGTGATTCCTCAATAGGGTATGACTCAGATGGAAACCCGGTTAACGGGTATTGGTTTGATGGCAATTACACTTCCTTTGATGGTGACTTTACTGATCCTTCATATATGGGCAAAGATAATGGAGCCGGCGGCGCGCAGGAACGCAAATATTACGAAAGTTCTTTATCAGATTCATATATACACAGCATATCATCCTCTTCAAGCCAGATAAGAAATATCGACGCTGTACTATATAATAATCATTGTTTTTCCGGTAAGGTGGGTAATTTTACATTAAATGGTTCCATTATTTCAAGAGACGAGGCCATAATCTATAGTGGTAACATTACAATGAATTATGATATAAGGGCATATGGCGATGGCATAGAAGGCATAGATATTTATTTGCCACGTGACTTAAGCCTGCCCGAGACGAGAGTAACACAGAGTGGATAAAATATGAAAAGGATATATTCTATAGCCTTAACGGCCCTGGCCGCCGTTATTATCATAAGCGGACATTCTTTTGCTGCTATGAATGAACAGATTACAGAAGATAACGCTCTAGCCTCTGTTGCGCAGGAAAGAAAAAGAGCGTGGCAGGATTATGAGATATACAAGGCGCAAAAGGCAAAATCCGCAAAAGAATCCATAAGGCCCTTGTCGGCACCGGCCTCTTTGCCGGATAGTGGTTACGTAAAAAGAAAAAATGATATATTCATAGGCATAGGCCTGATAATAGTAGCGATTATATTGACTATATGGCTGTTGCGATATTCTAAAAAGGAACAGAGCTGATAATGCAGGGTTTTACTAAGAAGAATTTAAAGGATGTGCAGATAGCTGTGGACATAGGAAACTATTCCATAAAGGCCATGGCTGTTTCACACGCGAAGGCACAACCGGTACTTTTAAACTTTTCAATAAAGCCTATAGGTGATAATATTATCAAGGCAATCACCCAGGCGCACGCGGAACTCGGGTTTACAAAGATAAAAGTTGTTGCTTCTCTATCGGGCCCTACAGTTATCGCCAGATATATAGATATACCATCTATGAATAATGAAGAGCTTGCCGGCGCTATCAGGTTTGAAGCGGAGAAGGTGATACCGTATGACATAAGTGAGGTCCAGCTTGATTTCGCGAAGATAGAAGACCTTGATAATAACAGGATTCGTGTCCTTATAGTCGCGGCAAAAAAAGACCTGGTGGATAGCCAGATGAAGATACTTTCAGAGGCGGGACTCGAGCCTGTTATTCTTGATGTAGATTCATTCGCGCTTGCTAATGCCTTTATTCATACAGGGATTGATAATACCAATGTCTGCGGATTACTGAATATAGGTTTCAATAAGAGTAATCTGAATATTGTTAAAGATGGTAAGACATACCTGTCGCGGGATATTGATATTGGCGGCAGGAGCATAGCAAAACTCATTGCCGAGAACCTCTCAATACCTGAAAAAGAGGCCCTGAAAATTATGGAGGATAAGCTCGCTAGATTTGAGCAGCTCTCCGAAGATGAGAGAAAGCCCATAGAGGCCCCTGTCGCGGATATATTATCTCGCTTAACGGATGAAGCGGCACTATCATTTGATTTTTATGAGAACCAGCACGAAAGCAATGTCGCGAAAGTCTTCATAAGCGGGGGGATATCCATGTTTAAGACGATAGAGGCGTTTTTAAAGGAGGCCTTGAGCCGTGATTTGCAGAAGTGGAACCCTGTAACAGGAATTGAGGTATCTGAAAATCTTGATTCCAAAAAAATAGTTGAATCTTCACCACAGCTTGCTGTAGTAACAGGACTGGCGCTGAGAAAGACTGAGTAATATGATAGAGCTTAATCTTATCCCCGAGGATTTTCAGGTTGTACATAAAAAGAGTAAGTCTCAACTGGATATAAAACTTCCAAAGGTGGCTCCGATACCGCTAATAGTCGGACTAATCGGTTTTATTATACTTAGCCAGGTTGTATTAGGGCTAATAGCTATTATGCAGCAAAAAAAACTTATGTCTATAAGCAACAGGCTTAATACCCTTATGCCGCAGCAGCAGATAGCCACAGCGCTTAAAAAAGAGGTAGATATCTTAAGCGGTAAAGTTGCTGTGATAAATTCCTTAACTTCAGGCAGCCTTGTATGGGCTAAAAAGCTTCAGGATTTAAATAATTCCGTATTAGATGGAGTGTGGCTTAATTCATTATCCCTTAGCACAGAGACCTCCAATGCTAACCAGGCGTTTATAGGTGTTAACCCTGGTGCCGTGGGGCAGGTGCCAGCTGATAAAGAGACATTGATTCTTAAAGGCGCGGCTGTATCGACAGGTTCAGAAGAGGCAACAGCCATAGTAGGCAGATTTATAGATTCCCTCAAGACAAATGAGGGTTTTTTCAAGGATTTTGAGGACATAAAGCTCTCGTCTGTACAGAGAGAGACGCTTGGTAGCACAGAGATTATGAATTTTACAATAGTATGTTATTTTAAGCCCGGGAGGAGCTATTTTGAAAAACTTTAAGTGGAAGCTCCTTAAAAACCAGAAGCTTATTGTTTATGGTATCATAACGCTTTGCCTTTTGATGGCTAATTATACGCTTTTCTTAAAACCCACGATGGCGTCTCTTTCCAAGGCAATGCCAAAACTACGCCAGTTGCAGAGGAAGCTTGTTGTTGACCAAAACCTGATCGCAGGTATACCGGGATACAAGGCCAGGATAGAGGCTATGAGAAAAAGCCTTTCCCAGCAGAAGAAGAAGTTATCGACCAAGCAGGAGATATCAAGCCTGCTTAAGGGGCTTTCAGAGATAGCTAAAGATTCAGACGTGAAGATCGTATCTATAAAACCCCATGCCGCGGTTGCAGGTAAGCGGCAGAGTACGGCCTCGGGCGCTTATCAGAAGTACCCAATTTCAATAAAGGCTGTATGCGGTTATCATCAACTCGGCACCTTTTTGAATAAACTGGAAAACGCCGATATTTTTATGCGTGTCTCAGATATAAATATTACCGCTGATCCTAATGACCTGACACAGCATTTGATATACGTGCTTGTCAACACCTATATACTAAATGAAACCTAATAATATGAAAAAAACTATATCCATTATTATTTTGCCTGTCT
>CAZGAS010000057.1:0-6747 GCA_964523875.1 uncultured Planctomycetia bacterium
TATTTAACCTTAATCTAATTAGTAGCTGTCCCTAATAACGCTAATAACGGTCCCTAATAACGTAATAATGAGCCATGCTGGTAGCGCAGGAATGCCGAACTAATCTTTTGCATAGCTTGACAGGTACCCTCCGGTAAGGCCATCTATATTAGCTGTAAGCTCATCAAGGCGTAGTTGTTTAAGGGCTCTCTTGCTACTATCCTCTGCTGAATTCTGCATGAGTTCTGCTTGAAGCCTCTTTCTCGCAAAATAGAGCTTTGTCACTTCATCAAGTACATCATTTCTAAGTTGAACCATAAGGCGAGAACGTACATCTATATTGGCCTGGTCGTCATTCCAAATAAGCTCTCCCAAATCCCACGAGAGATCGACCCCCCAATCAAAACTCCTGTCTCGCGGGCCTTCAATATAGAAGTCAGGATCATTGGTCCCTCCCCTGTCAAGATCTATGGTCCTGTCTATATCCCTGTCAAGACTAAGGCTTACCTTCGGCAGTAATGCCTTGTTCTTAGCGGACTTGCGCATCCATTTTATCTTATCAGGAGATACCTCAGCGTAATCAATGGCAGCCTGCTGCACCTCTAATATACCGGGTTCTTTATTGTTGATAGCTCTATTGCCTTGTCTGTCACCCAAACTGATGCCAATAGGCACCTTATCTAACGCAGCCTTGAATAATCCCCTATCTGTCGCGGCATAGATAACCCCCTGGACGGAAGAGGCATCTATCATATTTATTCTTAAGGTAGTTAACCCGCTTGAGTAATCTCTCCAAATACTTGATTTAGCATTATACTCGAATATACCTTTCCTGGTTACAGAGAATATCCTTTTGCTGGTTTCGAGGATAAACTCTACCTGCCTGGTTAATAGCCCTTCGCTGGTAATCGCCTGCCAATTCCGTTTTCCTAACATAGCGTAATAGAGGCCGTAATCAGTAGCAAGATATACTCTCTTATCATCAATTATCATATAATTAAGTTCGCAACATTCTTCTTCATTATCATTATTATCACTGTATTGCTCTGATCCTCTCTCATTACGTGCCCTTACAACATATATTCTGTCCCATGAGATATAATCTCTCTGTGTATAATAAAGGCCGTCATCTACACATACATAGAGATAATCTTCACCTATCGCAATGGAATTTATCTGTTTATTAATAAAGGCATCTTCTGTATTCCAATTCTTTGCCTTATCATGGCTTGTAAAAAGCCCTCTTTTTGTGCCTATCAGCATCATCTCGCTATCCGGGCTGATACTGATACAGCTTACATCCCTCTGTAGGTCATCCATACCTTTAAAAGCTCTATGCCAGGTTCCTCCTTCATCCTGACTCACATACAATCCATCAGATGTAGCAACAAATATTTTAGAAAAGTCGTTCGGACAAGAAGAGATAAAGTTTATGCCCTTTCTCTCCCCCTTTAGTGTCAATACCCTTGTCCAATTCTTGCCTGCGTCTATACTCTTATAGATACTCCTGCCACCTCCTGCATAGACAATATTCGGATTGGACCTAATCACATGTAGTGCTGTAACTATAGATTCGACTATGCCATTATCAGAACTCTGCCATAAAAGCTCTTCATCCGCAAAACTTACTAAAACAGGTAAAATAAAAGTAACCAAAGATAAGAGAGCCATGATCCATTTTTTAAGTTTTAAAAATTTGGGATCTATCCTACTGCCCTGTTTCTTTTTAGTGCACTTACTCTTTTCCTTTTCCATTTCCTTTCTCCTTTCTTCTTCTTTAATTTGTGTAGAAAAAACACTTATATCATTAATTTGATGATTTGTCAACATAAATTTTATTAAAAATCAAATTCATAAGTTGTTTTTGCGGTTTCATCAAATTTCACTTGACATCTCAATACTTATCCGTTATATTATTAATATGAATATCGCGAAAAAGATACGCGCTCTACGCAAAGAGATGAAGATGACACTTAGGCAACTCTCTGAAGCAAGCAATGTCGCTCTTGCCACCTTAAGCAGGATTGAAACAAACAAGATGATAGGAACTATAGAATCCCACCAATCAATCGCTTCCGCGCTCGGCAAGAATCTGTCACAACTCTATAGCGATACAGATATCGAGGAGAACCCTGTTGAATACCAACCAGTAAAGAATCGCACTGACCGCTTTCTTCATAATGATAAAGCATCTTGCTATATGCTTACTAATAAGGTTCTCTCCAAAAAGATGATGCCCCTAATGTTAAAGATAGCGCCTGGAGGCAAGAGTACGACAGAAGAGCTTCCAAGAGAGACTGAAAAATTCATATATCTGCTAAAAGGTAAACTTACCATAATAACAAGCAATCAGACACATACCCTAACAAAGGGTGAAACATTATATTTCGACGCTTCCTCTGCTCATTACTTTAAAAACTTAAGCGCCGAAGAAACTCAGGCAATATGTGTTGTTACCCCACCTGCTTTATAGGAGGTTATGTTATGAAGAGCGACAA
The DNA here is from genome assembly GCA_964523875.1 of uncultured Planctomycetia bacterium. Taxonomy (GTDB): domain Bacteria; phylum Omnitrophota; class Gorgyraeia; order JABMRG01; family JABMRG01; genus JAUVHV01. The sequence continues at coordinate 2,478 of CAZGAS010000057.1, forward strand.
AATACTTATATGCGATGATGAAAAAGGCGTTCGCGAATCACTAAGGCTTATACTCTCTGATAAATATAATCTCCTGTTTGCAGAGAACGGTAAGAGCGCGATAGAGATACTTCAGGATAACCCAGATATAAAGGCCCTGCTTCTAGATATTAAGATGCCGGGGATAAATGGTATGGAGGCGCTAAAGCAGATAAGATTGCAAAACAATGATATAGTGATTATAGTGATTACCGGTTATCAAAGCGTTGAGACCGCGTCACGGTCTATCAATACAGGCGCGACTTATTACATAACAAAGCCTTTTGAATCAAAGACCATAATTGATACTGTTAAAAAAGCCATCTAATCATTATGAGCCTCTACTACATAACCTCTCTGCTGACATCCATAACGTCTCTTGGTTTAGGGTTCTTTGTATTCTTTAAGAACCCAAAGAACCGGCTTCATTGTTCCCTATTTCGCCTCAATGCGGTTGTTGCCCTGTGGAGTTTCTCTCTATTTCTTCACTACATAGCAAAAGACCACTCTTCTGCTATGATAACACTATATATGCTCCATAGCGCTGTGGTCTTTATACCAGCCTGCTACCTAGGATTTGTAACGGACCTCCTAAATATAGATAAAAGAAAGATTATAAAGACAGCGTATGTCATCAGCATAATATTTCTATGCCTAAGCTACACCCCTTATTTCATAACAGGCATAAGGCCTAAGCTCTTTTTTAGTTTCTACGCGACTGCGGGGCCATTGTACGCGCTATGGATAGCAGCTTATCTTGCGATCGCAGGTTATGGCACCTATCTGCTCATCAGCAATTATGCCTGCTCCTCACCTATCAAAAAGATCCAGATAAGGTATGTCCTTTTCGCGTCCTTAATCGGATTTACAGGGGGCATGACAATCTATCCCCTCTTTTATGATATACTTATACCGCCATGGGGCGAACATATCATATTTCTTTATCCTATAATATTCGCTGTAGCGGTCCTGAAGCATGATGCCCTTGAGCTTAATATAGTGATAAGGCAGACTCTCATCTATTCGGTCTCCATCCTCCTAATAATGCTCGTGTATCTTGTAACAGTTTTATTATCGGAAAGGCTCTTGCGTAACGCGTTAGGGTATCAATCGATATGGGTTACAGTGGCAGCTGCGGCAGGAATAGCACTTCTCTTTAACCCGTTAAAGAACAGGGTCGAAGCTATTGTTGAAAGATTTTACACACGCAACACGTATCAAAAACTCCAGAAAGAGCTAATTGAATCGGATAAGTCCAAGGCCCTCGCGCAACTCGCGGCAGGCCTTGCACATGAGATACGAAACCCCTTAACCGCTATAAAAACCTTTAGCGAATTTTTACCTCAAAAATATAATGACAAGGCCTTTAGGGATAATTTCTCACAAATAGTCAGAGCTGAGACACAAAGGATAGACTCTCTGGTAAGCCAACTGCTCGAATTCGCGAAACCATCTGCCTTAAATATTAAGCCTTGCGATATCCATGAAGCCCTGGACTATACCTTAAGCCTGCTCTCAGGAGATATCTTGAAATCTGAGATAAAAATTACAAAGAACTACGATAAGGCCCGTGATACCGTAGCCGCGGACCAGGAGAAACTCAAACATATATTCTTTAACCTGATAAGAAACAGTATAGAGGCTATAGATAAGAATGGCAGGATTATTATCTCGACAAGATTATCAGGAAATTATTTTAACATAGAGATAAGCGATAATGGGTATGGAATCAAGAAAAAGGATTTAAACAAGATATTCGAACCTTTCTTTTCTTCTAAGGAGAACGGCACAGGGCTCGGGCTTTGTGTGGTTCAGGGCATCATTGCCGAACATGGGGGAAATATCTCCGCTAAAAGCGCTCCTGGGGAGGGTACGACCTTTACCGTGTCTCTGCCATATAAAAGATAAAAACCTTATGCCGCGGTTGAAATTGCCTTGATATTTTCTGCTCGCCTATATAGATTCACTACCTGCCCTTTTACGGCCTTAAAACTTTTTGCTAGCGTACTTAAAGATAACTTTTCTTTTAGAATGATCTTTTCTAATCTTTGCACGTATGTTCCTATATCATTAAATTCTAATGCTGCTGTATCCTGCAAAAACCCCCTTCATCAAATCCAGGATGCTATTTAACGTATCTTTACTATAAGGCCCCCTTGCAGTCAGCTTCAGTTTCTCCTTATCCCGTATTCCAAGATCAAGAAGATGCAAAACTCCTACTAGGTCACAATCCTTGTCCCGTACGTAAATTCATTATGCTTATATCTATCTTTAAGCCTTTTTCTCTTATGGAGTCAGCAAAATGTATAAGATATATTGAAGGATGTCCATGTATCCCCAAAGAGCTATCCACAACAACCTCCCGCTCAACAATATTATACCCCCCTGCTGAGGATGCCTTTGATGAACAAAAATAGTCAGTTAACTTTTGCCAATCACTGAAATCTTTACCCTCTTTAGCCGTTATAACGTAATCTGCACCAGACTCAATTAGGGTTGATATCAAACTACTATATAATATCTCTGCTAAAAAGATAAGACCTGCTGGTAATACCCGATAAGGCTTCGTAATGAATTTACGAATAATACGCCAAAGAGAAGGCTGATAATGATTATAGCGATAGATATTATAATCTTATTTTTGCTGTCAAAACGTGGATTAAGCCACAACAAAATAAGCACAAGAGGCCCCGCGCATAAAAAGCCTATAACAAGCCAATAGGTGCTAAAATACCACTTACCCATTGGTGGCTTATTTAAAAACTCTCCGCAGTGCTTGCATTTTATGGCTTCGTCTTTTATCTCTTCCGCACAATATGGACATAGCATTTAAGGCAACTCCTTTTGTCATAACCTGATAATAAAAAAGGTTATAAAGCTTAACAACAGGATTAATAAAAAGGCCGCTGTAAGGCGTGAATACTTTATATCACTTAAAAAACCTATTTTGCGGTTTAAGAGTTCTCCGCAATATATACACCTCAAGGCATCGTCATCAAGAGTCGGTTTTTTACAATGCGGGCATAAGTATTCAGCCATCGGCTACTCTCCTTCTCTTCTCGTGCCGCACCGTCCGCAGTTCTTATCGTTTTTTTGATTTTTATAATCACAGTTACTACATATCCATGTATCACCCACTGGCTCAGCCCTATCCGCTTTCTTAAGGGTATGGCAATTATCACACTCCGTAAGAAGTTTGCTGTTCTCTGTACCGCATTTTCTGCAGACCCAATAAGCTGGTGAGGAAGGCTGTCCAAAGCTTTTTCGGTACAACCTTTTAAAGATAGGCCTAAGATATATAAACAAGATAAGGGTTATAGTAATCGGAATCAGTATAATAAAGACAATCTTCGAGCTGAGATAATAGAGGTAGAGCCACAAAGTAATAGCGATAATACACGCGCATACCTTAGCGATCATATCCTCAAGGGTATCCGGCAACAGCCCTCCTCCTCCGATCTCAAATATTATTAAGAGTAAAAGAGCAAATCCGGATAATGTCCCAAACAACATGAGCCATTTTTTTATAGGTAATTGGCCCCTTTGCGGGCCCGCTTCCTCGGGGGCAAGCTGGTATTGACTATAAGATCTATTCGTATCTCTATAATGGCCTTGCGCGTAAAGAGGCGCGGGGGTAAGGAAAAAAGCGAAAACTAGGGTAACCAATAAAAAGAAGCTGTTAAAAATATATGCCGGTCTACTCATAGATAGCTCACTTTATATACTTTTATGGATACAGCTTATTAAGCTGTTTCCAAACTACGAGGGACAGTAGGTATAGTATGCCCACTGTCCCTCGCTAATTGGAAAGAATCTCTGATACTAAGCCTGTTCTCCCTCGCCATTTGCGTCAGCAAAAGGACGATCCTCTGAAGTGACAACTTCTGCCTGAGAGGCCTGCTGCATATAACCGGAAGTAATAAGCAATATCGCAAAAGGCACTACGAGAAGGCTAACTACCCAACCGATTACCGGGATCTGTCCGGATATGCCGCTTAAGAGAATATATATAGCGGCAAGAGCAAGATTCATCCAAAAAGCCTTGCCAGAGACCAGCTTCCAGCTCGCTTTCATGGAATCTATTACGCCTTTATCCTGATCTACCATAATAAAATAGGTATAAAGCCACAGTGTCATCAATATAATGCCGGGGATAATCAGCAATAGCAGGCCTGTAAACACCGCTAAGCCCTGCAAAAAGAAAAGTCCAACTAACGGCCAAAATTTGGTAAACATCTTAAACATGTCATTA
>CAZGAS010000058.1:0-6680 GCA_964523875.1 uncultured Planctomycetia bacterium
TTATACCAGAAATCAGTGTTGCACTAGTAACTTGAGTCTAGCCTGTCCCTAATAACAAATATACTATACTATTGAAAATATACGGCAAATAGTGTAATATATGTGAAAACACAAGGGGATTGAAATGAAAAAAAGAGCGATTGTAATACTTGCTGATGGTTTTGAGGAGATAGAGGCTGTAACAGTAATTGATATATTGCGCAGATCGGAGATTCAAGTCTCTATCTGCGGGCTTGATGTAAATTTGGTCAGGGGCTCCCGCGAGATCACTATCAGCGCGGACAAGATACTTGAGAAATCTGACCTGGAATCAAAATATGACGCCTGTGTACTGCCCGGTGGAATGCCGGGTGCTGAAAATCTGGCAAGCTCTGATATGGTGAAAGAACTGCTCATCAGGATGCACGGGGAAGAAAAGATTATCGCGGCTATATGCGCATCTCCCGCCTTGGTACTCTCTCCAATAGGTATACTTGACGATAAGGATGCCACGTGCTTTCCTAATATGCGGGGAGATTTTTCTAGCCGTACAACTTATAAAGAAGATAATGTTGTAATCGATGGGAACATTATAACCAGCAGGGGCCCTGCCACAGCCATGGAATTCACTCTATCTATTGTAGGCATTTTATGCGGCAGGGATATTGCCAGCAAAGTACGCAAGGCCTTATTGGCGTAACGTGGATCAGGTATTTATTGTATTGTCTATTCTACGTATCTCTTTACCTTTACCTCTACCTTTACTTTTCCGTAGGATAACCCGCATTTTTCCATTCATGGAAGCCACCATGAAAGACCCTGACCAAGCCTTTTTTAAAACCATTCTTTATTAGTATGCCGGCGGCAGAAGAGGCGGACCCGCAACCAGGCTCTTGGCAGTATATAATAAGGTTCTGAGACCTCGGTATAGAGCCAACGCCCCTCTCAATCTCAGAGACAGGAACATTAACAGCGCCTTTTATATGGCCCCTCTTATACTCTGCCCTGCCTCTTACATCTATCCATTGGGTATTCTTGTTAAATAAAAGGTAATAGTATTCATAGGCCTCTTCCAGATCTATTGGAATGCCCTCTGCAGATGACAATAGCTTCGGACCCATAATAATAGGGTAACCTTTATCAGCCCAGGCAGATATACCGCCTTGCATGTTATACGCATTATAACCTAATTTTCTAAGCTTAGAAGTAACGTAACTTGACCTTGTGCCGCTTGCACAATAGACAATTATAATACTGCGTTTGTTGATGTTGCGTATAAGGTCATTAAGCTCCTGGTTACCATTACCCAGCTTGCTTCTGGCAAAACGTATTGAATTAGGTATATACTTATGCTCATACTCGCTCTTCTCTCTTATATCAAACATTATTACCTGCAGCCCTCTCTCTATGCGTTCATATACCTCATCCACGCTTAATGACGCTGCATTGGAGAGTTGGCCTGTAGAAATTTTATCTTGTTTTTTGGAGCGGGGATAGTAGCCAACTTGTTCTACAATAAATGCTTTTGTAGGTATCTTTAACTGGGGATTTTTGGTATTATTGGAGAGGATAGTAATAAATTTTTTGTCAATACCGGGCATCTTACGCGTAGCGTTACAAACAGCTTCTATGGAGGCCTTTTCGCCTGGCGCGAGATGCCAGGACGATACTTCATTTACACTATATCCGCAACAGGTATGTATCTTATCAATAATAAGCTCCTCAAAACCCTGATTCTTTATAAAGAATGTTTTGGATTTCAATTCGCCTTGCTTAACCTTGCCAAAATCCCATTCCTTGGATACAAGCTGTAATTCCGGATCCGCGTACACATAACCAGTACATAAGCAAAGTAGTAGCGTCAATAGCGTTACTGAATACTTCATACAATAACTACCTGACCCTAATAACCGGAACGGGTTTCGTATTAACAGTCACGGTAAAAGAAGATATAGCACTGCTGCACTCGCTGCCTGAACCGTCATCGACAGTAAGGACTATCTTGTACCTGCCTGATGTATCATATTGATGAGTAACCCTCGCGCCTGTGCCGGTAAAACCATCTCCAAAATCCCATGTATATGTGAGCATGTCACCATCAGGGTCATATGAATTAGAACCATCAAATATCGAGTCTGTATCAATACAGCATGCCAAACTTAAACCCGCGTCAGCCACAGGAGGGGTATTTACCCTGATGTTAATAGTATCAACTGATTTAGAACAGTCGTAATCACGGCCGTCATTAACAGTAAGCTTTACAGTATAGTTACCGCCCTTCTTAAATGTATGGCGCGCTACAGAGCCATGCTGCTTTTTTGTGCTATCCCCAAAATCCCAATCGTAGCTCAAGGAATCGCCATCAGGGTCGCTGGAACCGGAACCATCAAGCGTAAGGCTCTTACCCAGGCATATTGAACGAGAAGCGTCAATCCTGGCTATTGGCGCTGTATTTACATCAACGATAACAGTCGCTACAGCCTCTGAACATCTTGTACCCTTGTTATCATCTACTGTAAGGCGTGGATAATACCTTCCGCCTTTCCTGTAAACGTGCGTTGTCTTGACACCTTTTCCGGTTGTTCCATCACCAAAATCCCACGTATAACTAAGGTTCTCATCCTTCTCTGTTACTGATTCTGAACCATCAAATATAACTTCATCACCAACGCATATCTTGGAATCCCTTGTCTGTATGGATGCTAATGGAGACTTGTTAAGTTCTACGGTTACAGTATCTGTAGAAACACTGCAGACTGAACCTATACCGTCATCAACCGTAAGTGTTACCTTATACGTTCCGGGCTTGTCATATATATATGTTACAACCTTACCTGTCTGCTCTGTGCCGTCTCCCATATCCCATGAATAGGTAAGCTTGTCCCTATCACCGTCTGATGAACCTGAACCATTAAAGGTAACCTTGTAAGACTCCTGGTAGTCCTCCAGACATATATCAATATCGCCTCCCGCATCCGCGACAGGCGGGGTATTAACACGTATCTTCTGTAGTATAGTATCTGTGCTACACGAGGAATCCTCGTTATCATCGACAGTAAGGCTTATCTTGTAAAGCCCGCCTTTTTTATAGGTCTTCGTGACGCGTACGCCCTCTGCCTTTGTTCCGTCTCCCATATCCCATGAGTAGCTTAGGCCACTTGATGTATCATCCTGGGTCTCACTCGCGTCAAATACTATCTCATTACCAACACATAAACTTTCAGGATAACTAAACGCTGCCTTAGGAGGCGTATTGACCCTTATAGTCTGGGTTGTTGTCGCTGTATCACAATCCAGGCCCGAGGTATCTGTTACTGTCAATGTCACGGTATATGTACCCCCCTCTTCGTAAAGGTGGGTAACAACGGGCTCGTTGCTTGTTTTACCATCGCCAAAGAACCAGTAAAATGATAATTTTTGATTATCAACATCATAGGAATCTGTCGCGTCAAATGTAAATTTATTACAGGAAAGGTCCTTTATTGGCTTTACTACAGCCTTAACAGTGGTTGCCATTGGCTTACCCTTTATAACAGGGATTGGCGCGTCACCTTTTGTAAAATATATAGGCAGTATATTGCCTTTATCATCATAAACCTTTATTCCGGCGTGCGCGTATTTCTGGGTACCTTTTGTTATGACATATTTGAGCCTTCCCCCTGTCCTCGCGTTTACAGGTATCTGGGTCTTTCTCCATTCGCCTGTCGGGGAGTCTACAACATTATACTCTTTTTTGGTTTCGCCAAACAATATATCCCTACCCGCGAATATTTCACTTGTCCCGCCCTTGGCATCTAGGTCATAATTCTCAAGTATTATATACTCTGTATCAGCGGAAACCTCGGGATAAAAATACATCTTATCCCCCTTATCACTAAGAAGCCTTATTGTGATATTCTCGCTAAAGCATTGGGCACTATCAGGCAGGATGCTGAACCTAAATAGGTTAGCATCGTCACCCTTGATACCCTTTACAATCACCTTAAAGCGATAGGCGTCTTCTAACTCTTCGCCCTGTGACTTGTTATAAGGGCCAAACATATAAAATCTCCTGTTGTACTCTCCATACCCAAACTCCCTGCTTGCGAGCATGGTCTTTCCATAAATAGAAAACTCTGTAACAGTATCCCAGTCATTCTTTGAATTGGTCCTGAAATCCTTGTGGCTTCCTGTGTCCGGATCATATACCTGAATAGTGAGTTCCTCGCTCTCATCCTTTGGGACATCAATAAAAAGGGTAAACTCGTTATCCTCCGCGCCTAAAAGCGCGTTACCATCAGAGCCAAATACATAGAAATATTTTGCTTTTGAGCGATCCTCTGGGATGCGCTTTGCTATTGCGTTACTTGTAACAGACAATGATAAAACAAAAGTTAGAAGAATTATTCCACAAAAAACTTTTTTAAACATTTTTAAAACCCCCTTTAATATTACGCGCTTGTGGCGCTGTGATTAAATTTTTAATGGCTTGAATCTTAAGCAGTATAATCCTTATGTATAATATTGTCAAGAATTACTTTTTTGCTTATAAAAATAACTATGCCAAGGCCTGCGCGACAGTAAAGCAAAGATTGACGCCTGATCTCCATGGGCCTCCAAGCAAGGCTCCTATGCTGCTAAGAGCGTCCTATTATTTTCCTCCGAATGAGAGTTTTAACTTATCTGTTACCTTGCCTGCTGTATTAGAAAGAGTCTTTCCAGCGCTGTCAACTACCTTGCTAGTTGTTTTCCCCGCGATATGCTGTACTGATGATAATGTATTACCAATGGTATCCTGCAAACCGGCTATATCAAGCTTGATAAGTTTTCCGATACCGGTGTTCATGACTACTTTTACAACAATAAGGCTTACCAGCGCGTTGGGGTCTGTTATGTTCTTGTATTTTTCATCGAGATTTACATTGAACCGCAGCACATACGGCGTAACGCCTTTTGAGTAATCCTTAAAAACAACCCTGCCTATCTTAAGCTCCAGTTGGTCTATCTGGAAATCCGGGGCAACCTCTTTTGACTCTCTGTTTGGGCGCTTGCGCGCTGAAGAACCCTGTACAGCCTTTAGTGAGTCCAGATTAAGCTTACCATCCTTATTCTTTGCTATAACGCACTCCTTGAGATCAAGCTTCATATCATATAGGTGTATCTTGCCTTTAAAAATTTCAGGAAGATTGTAATCCACGTATATCTCAGGGATATCAAACATAACCTTATCTTCAAAACCTTCTGGATTATAAAGGCGAAGGTCTTTAACCTCCGTGAGCGTCTTAATGATACCTATGTTTAAACTGCCAATATCCAGCTTAAGGCCTACAATCGCCTTAGAGGCCTTTTCAATAGCAATCTTTGCTATCATATTCTTCATACCTGATAATATTACCAATACAATAATAGCAACACCGATAATAAGACCTGCTTTTTTCATCAGATACCTCCTTGCTTGGTTTTGTTATGATAATGAATATACAACAACATGGTAAGATTTTGTCAAGAAAAATCAGCGTAACCTGCTGTGCGGAAAGATTTAAGGCCTAATGCCGCGTCAGGATTGGTAGATCACAGGATATCTTAGAATCTGGCATTCAAACTAACTGCCAGTGCATCAGAATCAAAGAAGCTTGCCTCTACATTGAGCCACATCTTTTCCGCTACAGGTATATTAGCGCCTGCAATAAGACCCACGGACTTTCCTGTATCCGACATAGTGCGTTTTCTCTTATCATTTATCCAATTGATATAGTCTGTACGGGATAGGCGCGTACCGATATAAGGTGTTATGCATGAAAAGTCATATGAGCCTAAAAGAGAGGCCTGCCAATCATCAAGAACAGCCTTATATTTTTTATTATTAAGCTTCACTGTAAAGGGATGTACGCTTATATGCTGAAAACCTCCAACAAATTTTATTTTTTCCTTTTCATATAGCTTCACCCTAAAACCATACCCTCCATCAAACTTTGCGCTATAATTGATATTATCATCCGCCGCGCCATATCGCTTGATTCCGCCGGCGCCTATCTTGAGGTCAAGGCTTAACCAATCGAATATACCATAGGATATAAGAAAAAAGCTCTGCGAACTGCGTATCTTGCCCTCATCCTTCTCAAGGTTTCTTTCAAACAGCAGGTAAGCCTCAAGCCCGGAAAAGAACTCACTCTTAGCAGGCATCTTCGTTCCGTAACATGGCGCCGCGTACGCTGATACCGGCGTGAAAAACGCCGCTAACATTAATATTGCCGCAAATAGTTTATTCATAGTTACCTATTTTATCATCTTTTTCAATACTCGCAAAGCAAAATCAATAGTATCATAAAAGAACAATTAATAATATTGCCAGCGCCTTCTGCCTTCGCTGCGCAGGTATTTTTGCCACCTATTTATAATCCTTTTCCAAAAAAAGCCAATGCGCCGCTACAGGCAAAGGCGTAGGCAATATTATCAAGCACCTTTCTCGATACAATTGCTTGATGAACTGAGAAGTTTCGTTGCAATCGGAGCAGGACTTTGTTGGTGCGAGCGGGCATGGTTCGCCCTGATTAAGTTTTAGCGAGAGTGAGCAACAACACAGAGTACAATTTTCAACGCTGGAGAAAATTGTACGCTCCTGCGAAGATAGCTACGAAACTTCTCTGACTTGGCAAAATGCTTTTTGTGTTGATAGCTTGTCAAGATGTCCCCTGTTAGTAGCAAATGATCTGTCCCCTCTG
>CAZGAS010000059.1:0-6619 GCA_964523875.1 uncultured Planctomycetia bacterium
AATTTATTCATAGCTGCCATGGATATATTCATTGATTCCGCTATTTTCGGATCTGACATAGCCTTTTCTGCTTTTTTCATTACAAGCCCAAGTTCTTCCTGGCTCATGTTCTTATACGCCTGTATGTTTTTCTGCGCTTTCCTTCTCCCTGCTTCAGTGACTTTTTGTAATACTCCAATATTATTTTTAATATAGTTTTCTGACTGAACCACACAGGCTTTTGGATTGTCTGTGTTTCTTTCTATGACCTCTGTCAGTCCGTTATAAAAATCAAACATGGGATTATCACTTGCCCAAGAAAATGGTAATAAAACATTAATAAAAATAAGGCCAACTATCAAACCTACAGCTAATCTGCGCATAGTTCAATCTCCTTTCTTAAAGCTTCTTTCATTGAATTTAAGCTATTGTGTTCTTCGATCTTCCAAGTAAAAACTGCCGGGCTAGCCCTGCTTAGTCGCTTATAATTATGGGGACACGATACTTAATTATGTATATAACGGGGGCGGCCCTAAAGGGGGCACCCTAAGCACGAATTTTAGTGAATTTTACATCTTTTTTAATAGATCTGACCTTCTCTCTTCCCTTTTAAATAAAAAAGTAGCTTCGCTGTTTAACGAAATTACTAGTGTTGTTTTTAGATCTCCTTCAGGGCATGCTTCCTCGGACATTTCGTCCTCGGTCGCGTCCTAAAAGGTTTTCGCCAACGGTTTACATTTCCCTTGAGGTAAAATATTAGCGATATTAATACCTAGATCCTTCGTTGTTTATCTACGCGCCTCAAGCCAATTATAAAGAGGTAAAAAGACCAGGTTCTGTGACTGCTCTCCCACCAAGATATCCAGGTGACCAAAGCCATCTAATAGTATATAAGTTTTGTCCGTATTTTTAATCAGGGTCGGTCCCAGTGCCTTCCATGCAAATTCCATGCCAACGGCAGTTGTCCATTCCGATGAGGCAAATACAACGATAGGTATGTTTATTCTCCCTAGATTGTAGAGATAATCAGAGCCTACGCCCAAAGGCGTATCCCCACCCCAGTTTCCGGTATAGGCGTCTTCAGAATACTCTACCAATGGCCAATACGCTATAGCTGCCTCTGTTGCAAAGGCCACCTGCATCTCGACCGTAGAATATCCATTCTCGACATTGCAGTACTGTTTATTTCCCCACACATTCTGAAACTGATCGGCAAGATAGTCATTCACAGTGGCAAAGCCTTCAAAAGGCCCATATGCAGGCCCCATTGAGGGATCTTCATATATACCGATGGCTTCATCGAAGAGGCTGCCGAATTGTGGAAGGCAGTTATCGTAATAGTTGGTAGGGCTTGGAATAAGGTTTGCCCATTGCGTAAAGACAGCCCTATCTGCGGCTGTATTGCCTTTTGCAAGGGCACTATATATCTCGTTTATATCCATGGTGTTGTTTTCAGCAGGTACACCGTCCATCTCCCATGGTGAGCCATCCATTACGATCATTCCTGATAGGTCTTGTTCCCATTCCTGTGCAGCATACGTGTAGACATACTTTGCGCCGGAGCTATGGCCTGCAAGAAATACCTTATTTACATCGGAGACCTGTTTTGCATATGCGATAGCATCCTTTATATCTGCTAGGTACATCACTGTGTTCCATTTAGCCATAAATGAGAGTTCTGTCTCTGAGCCGGGTACATAACTGGTCCTGTAGTCTAAGCTGTATATAGTATATCCCTTGTTTGCAAGGTATATCCTGAAATCATACTTTTCAAGGTACTCGCCATCATTGTTTGCATATAGCCTGGCGCTTGTGTATGAAGGCGGCAGGTAGAAGACCACGCCTTTTGGGTCTGTGCTGCTGTTTGCAACCAGCCTTCGCAGTCCTATCCTATCATAGGTTCCATAGGGTGGCTTCTCGACCTCCCAATAAGTCTCCGTAAGGTTGTTTATGGATGTCGTTGCCTTGAGCTGCCATCCCCCATTGTTTACCAGGCTGGCATTGAGATTGGTATTTACTCCTTCCTTGTCAGGTTCATTATCTGTTGTGATCGGAGCATAGTCCTGTTTAAACGGTTCCGCATCTCTCTGGCCTGCTTCAGCCGAAGCAGTTGAAGGGGGTTTTGGAGCAACGGTAGCCGGGCTTGAATCGTCGCTGGTGCCTGTAGGATTTTCTGAAGAAGCAGCGATTGTTATATCATCAGTCAACGGGGCGCTAGCAGTTATTGAGGTTTCTTGTTCGTAGCCTTTTTCCACAATCGCCTTGGAGCCTTTTATGCCGATGAGATTGAATCTATCGTCATCTTTATATGGTTCTTTTTTAGTATACCAGTATTCTATTGAGTTTAATTCAACGGCTCCAGCAAATTCAACTTCTTCATTGGAACTATCCACAATGAGTTTTGTCCTGTCGGCGCTATCGTCGTCCTCGAGCAGGACCGAATCGCTGCTAAATCCTATCACCGTGAATCTGTTATTTACATGGTCGCCTTCTTGGTATAATACCTCAGCGCCTGTATCGGGACTCCTTATGATGGCATACTGTTTCGGTGGTTCTATACCCACTGTTCCTATTAGCCGCCTACCCTCCTCCGCGCTTAGGCTATTTATGGAAAGGGTGCATGATAATATGAGCATGGCTGTCGTTAATATATATATACGCTTCATTTTATGGCCTTTGTAGTTTTATTTTACGTCCTGCGAAATAGGTATTCAAGCAAAATCATCTTAAGGGTCAATTTTTTATCTATATGCAAAAATAAAAATCAGGCCGAAAAGGCCTCAAGAAACACTGTCGTGCTTAAATTGGTGACAGTGTGGTGCTCAATTCTCATAACGTCTTAATATTTATTTCGTAAATTACGCGCTGGAGGTGATTGCTGTGTATGCATTTTTTTTCTTCAATATATTTTTAACATGTAAGGCAGGTGGAATTGTTGCTGTCAAATGTTTTGGTAATGATGGTGCCGGAACAGTAGCAGAAACCTTATTACGTTTCTTTACTGCAGAAACAGGGATATAACCATTGTTAAGAAATATTTTTCTATAGGTGGTTATCAAAAACCAATATTTCATTTTATCAGATTTTTTATTAGCAATATCTCCGGCAGTAATTTTTTCTTTTTTCTCTTTGCCTGCTAAGGTATCTTTTAATTGCCAGATATATGGAGGGTAGCGTCTTATTTTATTCTCTGCCGCGGAAGACCAGGTGCCTGTATTGCCATAAAACATGGACAAAAAATGTTTCAAAAGAGCGTTTATTGGCCCCTCTCCTATATCTACTGGAATATGAGTATGGCCAAAGAAAATTGTTAAATCCGTCTTGGGTAATCCCCTTTCACTTATATACCACCCGAGCGTCCTGCCTAAAGCTAATGCTCGTTCAGCGTATTTTTTTGTTTTTTGATGAAGAATTTTTTTAGGGAATATCTTACTTGTGAAGCTTACCAGTTTATCCAATATCTTATTCAGATCATATTCGGCATCCTTCCAGCCTGCTCGTTCCAATTGGCCGACGACCCAGCTGATAGTCCGGCCTATTCTGGCCTGATAATTAAAGGGGTCTGGAATGTGTCCGTGTTCAAAATAAAGTCTCCTGTATTCATCCAGATAGTGACTGAGTATCTCTATTCTTTTCTCCCCTCCTGTTACATCTTGATCGCTGTTTACTTGTTTTCCTCCTAAATCACTCTTGACTATCTCATTCAGATTCTGTAGCCTATCTTTGATCAAACTAGAGAGATGCCACATGGCCTCTATTTCACCAAAGGCCTTAGCGATTTTTAAGATGTTCTCATCTATATAAAAAGTCTTTTCCTCTAAAACAATGGTTTTACTTGAAAACCCTTTACTTAAAATAACATTATAACCTTGAAGCGCACGCTTTATGCGTGGATATTTTATTAATTGATGAAGGGCGTTATTTTTAGAGGTTTTTTTAACTATATTAGCTTTTGCTGTTTTTAATGTTTCCTTATGATGCTTATCAATGACACCTTGTAAGATATCTTCATCATGATTACCGCTAACATAGATTATGCGACGTACCTTGCGAAGCTTACTAAATAGGAAAGAATAACTACGTTTGATATTACCGTATTTTGCCTGCCAAAGTTCCAGAAAATCACCATTTATCAATACAAGAGAACGGCGGGCAATTGCCTCATCCAGTATCTTGACCAACTCTTTCTCTTTTTTAGTACCAAAATTGTCTTCTTTACCTTTTTCAGCTATATGGGTGTCAGAAAAAATAACGATATCACGAAATCCCTCAATAAAATCCAATATATCTTGTTTGGCTCTTTTGTCTTCACGTTCGCTTTCAATAGCTATTGTGTCTTGGTTAAAATGTATAAAGATATGACCGAGTTTATTAAGAGATCTATAACGGTGCCATATCAGCTCTTGAATCAATTCCTCGGCTTCACTTTGTTTTATAGCGCCATAAATGACGCCATATTTATCCGGGTCTTCTGTTTTGACTGAGGCAAAAGAGTACGGGTCTTTTTTATTAGCAATCTTATGTTCTAAAATTTTATTTTTAAAAAATGCTACTTTCGCTACAAGGGCTAAATTTTTTATTTTTGCAGCAGATTCTTCCCCCAGTTCCTTCATATGCTCTTTGGATGTGTCCAAAATATTTTTGGCACTTTGACTTAATGCTTTATCCGAACAAAGTCCTTTATCTACATATACCTTGACAGTTTCGTTTTCTAAAACAAATAATAAGTTATGCCTTATAGACGTTTTCCATAGCAATCCGGAAAGAGTGAATTCTCTGGCAAACTCTCTTACCAGATAAGGGTTACCCCCTATTATTCCAATATGAGTGGCTGGGTCAAGACCTACTTGCTGGATATGTAAAACCTGGGACTCCTTCTTTTTCTCTTGCCAGTTGCGGGCAAGAACAGATTTTAGTTCGGATTTTTCACTATAATAAAAAGTCAGCGGTAAACTCTTTCTATGGGATAGAGTTGCTTCTTTTGATAAAACCCTGTCTAGTTTTTTTAATCTTTTACCTAAATTATTAATTATATCATCTGGCCCCTTTACTAAAACACCAGGAATTCCTAAAGCTATTTTTGGTGGTTTTATATCGCTATTTAGATTGTTTCCTATAGAAACGACTTTGCTTGGGTCATCGATATTCATTTTTGTTAAAACTTCGCTAAAAGCCATAGGATTTGGTTTAAAGAAAGTAAGTTCGTTACTGGTAAATACCTTTTCAAAAATTCCCTCTTTTAAACCAAGTTTATCCAAAACCTGATTTGTTTGCAGCCTGTTATTATTTGTGAGAACGGCTAATCTGTAGCCTTGAGATTTTAAATCTTTCAATATTTTTATTAATTTGGGTTTTTTATGGAATTCAAACTTATTTATATCTATGTGCTCAATCGCGTTTTCCTGTATTTCCTTGAAGGATACATTAAAAAATTCAGCTGTTAAATCCCAGTTACCTAATTCTGTCCTTTTTTCACTTAATTGCTGATTTGATATACCCTTGCTTTCTAATAAATCAAAAAAGTATTGCCAGTAAGCCTTGTCATATTCCGGGCAATCATATAGGGTTCCATCTAAGTCAAAGATGAGCAGTCCCTTAAAATTGGAAATACCTTTTTGGGGGACTGTTTTTGTTTTAGACGCGTCTATTCCAAGAAGATCGAGTGCTATTGGGTTATGAGTTGTATCAGAAAGTACTTTAAGATTTCCCGCAGAAGAGGATTTGGAAGTAAAAGCTATGTCCCTAAGTTTGCAAACTAGCTCTAATGTACTTTTTAAATAGCCCGCACCAAGTTGAAAGTCAACATTTCTAATCACTTTGTTGCCCTCTTTCCAAAATAGCCTAAATCTCTTCTCTGCCGCATCATAAATAACTGAATAATGGTCAATAGCACCGGGCGTTTCTACTCTTCTAAACTCTGAGGGGTTTATTACTAAATCACCGTTTTTTACTGTAAGCGTAAAGTTGGGGCCTGTTGAAAAATAATTATACACTTTTCTTTCTGTTTCATCATAACTAACAATTGTAACACCTTGCCTGGAAAGCGATAAGAAAGCATATGGCTCAAGCTGTTTTTTATCTACAATTGGCATATGCCATTCTGCATTCTGCGTCCTTATAGAATTTATAGAAAAGTATTCTAATAGATACTTTAAAAATATATCGTTGCTAACCTTTTTAAAATGAACTTGCTGAATTCCCTCTTCCAAGGCTATGTTGTGAAGCTTTAACAGTGTTGCCTTATAAACATCTTCCCAGCCTTTAATAGTTGTGCTAACTGAGATGGATTCAACCTTTAAAACGCCGCTTTCCTTTTCAAACCATACCCAACCCCTTACCTTTTTGTTATAATGAATTTCATACCACTTTTCCTTGCCTGGTTCTTTATGCCACCTGCCCTTTTCTTTCATGAATGCTGTTTGCGGTATTTGCTGTTTTATGGCCGTAGCCACGGGCCTTAAGGTATCTGGCTTTGCTATAGCAGTGCCGTAAAGGCAGCTCATGCCTATGCTTTGTGTGAAAAAGCAGGCTATAATCAGTAATATCAGTGTTTTTTTCATCATCTTTGCCATAAAAAAACCCTTCGACAGGCTCAGGGTTATAAAGAATAAACCCCTAGCTATCTTGCCAGGGGTTTCAT
>CAZGAS010000060.1:0-3514 GCA_964523875.1 uncultured Planctomycetia bacterium
CAGCTGAAATATCCTTTTTATTCTCCCTGATAATAGTACCGGCCTTAGCCCTTAGGCGGCTTGCCATCTCTTTTAACGCCTTATTCTTTACCTGGGTAGATGACTTGGCTAATATTCTGGAAGCTGCCTTGGCTTGCTTTGCCTTTGTTTGGACTAATGTTTTGAGTGTCATTTTATGCTCTTTTTTTCTTTGGCGCGGGTAAAAAGGTTGTACCCAACTTAGCGGATTTATCTATTCTAATCAGTACATCTTTTTCTCTGCCATTGGCTATCACGCATTTTATACCTGCTGATGTGGCTATCTTTGCCGCCTGAATTTTACTTAGCATACCACCCCTTCCAAGAGCGCTCTTGGAAGGTTCTGCCATCTTCTCAATTGTTTTGTTTATACTTTTTACCACTGGTATCACTTTTTTATCCCTTGGGTCATATAATCCATCAACATCTGTAAGAATAACAAGTACCTGCACTCCGACAAATCTCGCCACAAGCGCTGAAAGCATATCATTGTCACTGAATTTTATCTCTTCTGTGGCTATAGTATCATTCTCATTTATAACGGGGACCGCGTTAAAGTCATTTAACAGGCTCATAATAGTACGCTTTGCCATATCTATTCTTCCCTTGCTGGAAAAATCTTCTCTTGTAAGAAGTATCTGCGCGGCGTGTTTACCGTGAAAACGAAAATTCTCTTCATAAAGCTTCATAAGCTTGCCCTGTCCGATAGCGGCACATGCCTGCAGCTTATTGAGGTTTTGAGGGCGACTGGATAGCCCTATCGCCTCTATGCCCGCTCCTATAGCGCCTGAAGATACAAGGATAACATTAAACTTAAGCCTCTTGAGCCTGCATATCTGAGCAATAAGTGATTTTATAAATACCGGATCAAGCTTGCCTGTTTTATGCTTTGAGAGGCGTTTTACCTTGCCAAGCACGGCAGTGCCAACCTTTACGACTATTATTTTTTTCTTCATGGCTACCTCTAATGATTGGGTTCTTAAGCATTAAGTTGTAAGTTGTATGTATTAAGTTTTAGATTATTTTGTAATACCTAATACATAATACTTAATACTTAATTCTTAATACTCTACTTTATCTTTTTAGAGCTTCCCTGCGACAGCCTTGATAAATTCATCAATGCCTGTCGCGTCTTTTGCGGAGATCGGGATAATGTCTTTCTTAATATTCTTCCTTAAAAATTCGAGATTCTCTTCTGATTTTTTGATATCAATCTTATTGCCTACTATGATCTGCGGTTTAGATCTAAGCTTTTCACTATAGAGTTCGAGCTCTCTGTTTATTTGATTGTAATCTGAGAGCACCTCTTCAGCGTTTGACTTTGAAAGATCGATAAGGTGAACATAAAACTTTGTCCTCTCGGCATGGCGAAGGAATTTATCACCTAAGCCGCGTCCTTTATGCGAATCCTCAATAAGCCCTGGAATCTCGGCTATCTTAAATCTCTTGTCACCATCATATTCTACTACGCCAAGAACCGGGGCCTTTGTTGTAAAGGCAAATGAGGCTATCCTTGGATGCGCCTTTGATATCTTGGATATAAGAGTCGATTTTCCGGCATTAGGAAGGCCTATTATGCCAACATCGGCAAGTAATTTAAGCTCTAAGAAGAGCTTTCGCTCTACACCCTTTTCTCCGGAGGTAGCATTCTTATGACTCCTGTTACCCCTGCCGCCTATACCGCCTTTGGCGACGAGAAGCTCATCACCCTCTTTTACAAGATCCCTAATAAGATCCTTGCTTAAAAAATCATAAACAAGGGTTCCCTCAGGTACGTCTATTAAAAGCGTTTCACCGTTTTTACCGCGCGCCTGCTTGGACCTTCCATGGACCCCATCTTTAGCTTTGAATAATTGACGGTACCTAAAATTAAGAAGGGTGTGCACATTTGTGCTCACCCTTAATATAATATCACCGCCGTGACCGCCATCTCCACCATCAGGAAAGCCTTTCATGTTAAGCTTATCCCTGTAAAAAGTATCTACGCCATTACCGCCATTACCTGATTGAACTATTATCTTGGCGGTATCAATAAACATAAATACTGCCTACGCCGCGACGATATCTACTTTTCTTGCCCTGAACTTTACAGTACCATCAATCTTCGCAAAAAGAGTATCATCTTTACCAATGCCTACATTTAGGCCAGGCTTAAACTTGGTACCACGTTGCCGAACAATAATAGAACCCGCGTGTACAAGCTGGCCCCCATAGCGCTTGATGCCTAGGCGCTGGGATGCGCTGTCTCTACCGTTGCTTATAGAACCTTTTGATTTTGTATGTGCCATCACTGCCTCTTTTTTATAAGCTTCATATACTGAAGCTGGTGTAATATACTATTTTTACTTTATCTCCTTGACCTTTACTGTAGTCAACAGGTCACGGTGGCCTATCTTTCTCTTATAACTCTTTCTTCGCTTGAATTTAAAGGCAATCGTCTTTGGGCCCTTTTTATCACCTACTACATCGCATATTACCTTCATCCCCTTGATATATGGTGTACCTATAACAGCTTCTTTACCGGATATAGTCATCAGTACTTTATCAAAGGAAACCTCTTTTTTCTTTGTTGTGCGCGGCATATCAAACGAATCGCCTACCTTTACCTTCTCCTGCCTTGCTCCAACTTCAATGATTGCATACATTTGGTAAAATTCTCCTTTTTTTGGAATATCAATACTTAAGAAAGTTATTAATCTCAGACATTAGCGTACGATTTCATGGTTATCGCGTAAATACCAGATACCGAAATTAGTTGCTAAGTATAACATATAAATATATAGAAGGCAAGCAAAAAATGATTTTACGGTCAAGATGACAGGCAATTTATATAAATAATACAGATAAAACACGTAAAAAATCAGTTTGCAGCCTTGATATTAATCTCTTCTATGTGGAGAGCATCATCAGCCACAACTGTTATACGGCGATTAAAGACCTGCTTTAACTTATCAACCGCCGCGGAATCAGTATTAACAAGGCGTTGCGCAATGCGGGGATGAACTATAATCTCAACAGATGCCCTGCGCGGCTTCTTTACCTTTAAGAAACTCTTGGTCTTTCTTAACGCTGAGGTTACTATAGCGGTATCTGATTTTACTATACCCTTGCCGCCGCAATAAGTGCAATTCGTATAAGAAACACTTTCAAGGCTCTTTCGTACACGTTGCCTGGTCATCTCAACGATATTAAGTTCTGAAAAAGATATAAGATTAGTCTTTGCCTTATCCTTTTTAAGCGCGCTCTGCAATATAGAATAAACTTCCTTTTTGTGAGCGGGAATATCCATATCAATAAAATCTATAATCACTATACCGCCTATATCACGCAAACGCAGCTGTCGCGCCACCTCTTCAGCCGCCTCCTTATTTACCTTATATATAGTATCCTCAAGATTCTTCTTTCCGGTAAAACGTCCGCTATTTACATCAATGGCTATCATGCCTTCGGTCTGTTCAATAGTAATATAACCGCCGCATTTTAAATATATCTTGCG
>CAZGAS010000060.1:3614-6471 GCA_964523875.1 uncultured Planctomycetia bacterium
TCATCAGCTATCCTGCGCGATACACCTATGCGCTTTGATGTAGGCATTAGGACAAGATACCTACCCGGAAGTGATATGTGTGTCGTAAGGCGGGCACCCTTGGTACCAAGCTGTTCCTTGGTAATCTGGACAAGTACGTCCTGGCCCTTTTTTATGACCTCGCTTATCTTGGTCTTTGAATTACGGTGTTTGTTCCCATGCGCGGGAAAGAAAAACCCTGAATCCTCATCCTCTATCAAAGGGGCTGTTATGTCATCGACATACAAAAAACCGTTCTTCTCGAGGCCGCAATCAACAAAGGCCGCGCCCATCCCGTTTAGCACGGAATTAACAGAACCTTTATAGACATTGCCTACAATCCTTTTTTCAGATATCCTCTCCACAAAATACCACTCCAATTTCTTGTCGCGCAATATTGCTACTCTACGCTCACCTGCTTCTATATTTATAAGTATCTCTTGCATATTATACTTGCTACTCCTCTCTCTTTGAAGTTACAAAAGTTACAAAGGTTAATTAAGGCTACACAAGTTGTAAGTTGTAAGAATTAAGTATTAAGCTTACAATCTAAATTTAGATTGTAAATAACTTGCAATCTAATTCTTAATACTTAATACTTTATATATTTACCTTTCCTATCCCTGTATCTCTAATATCTCTATGCCCTCAGGCAACTGTTTATTAAAGCGCTCCTTGCAATCAAGCGCGCCTATATGCTCTTCTAACAAAAAATCCATCTCCTCATCTTTACTCTCAATGCCCAGCTTTAGGGCCTTTTTAATCCTTATAACCGGGCGCGGGTTAAAACCCTTGCTTAAGTAGAGCCTAAAACCCGCTCTGCGCATAGCCCTGTTAAAAAGCCTTAAGAGGTCCAGGTGTGAAATATAGCGCATCCAGCCGGTCTTGCGAAATAGCGCGTGATATGTTATTTTTATCTGATTATTAATATTAATGGTATTTAATATCTTTCGCTGATTCTACGTTGAAAAACTCTTCTTCTGTCTTCTTCATAAGCTCTTTATCATCATGATCCTCATTCATAAGGCGTACTGTAACAAATATCAAAAGGTCTTTTGTCTCTATAGTATCTTCCTTATATTTAAACATCTCACCTAAAATAGGTATATCGCCTAAGAACGGCACCTTCTTATCTATCTTAACGGTCTGGTTCTCTCTTAAACCACCTATAACAATTGTCTGGGTATCCCTTACCATAACCTGTGTCTGGGCAGTCCTTGTTGTAAATCGGGGTGCCTGTATCTGGTCGTCACCTGTACCAAACTGGTCCCACTGGTCAAAGGCGCTAACCTCAGGTTTTAGGTCTATGACAATATCCCCTGCTTCATTGATGTGGGGCGTTACAGTAAGGATTATACCAATATCCTTTTCCGCGTAACCCGTAACCTCCATCTTTCCTGTCTCATCATTACGCTCATAAGTAGGGATGTTAAATATCTGGCCAACCACTACCTTAGCCTCCTGATTATTAAGAGTTGTAATTGTAGGGTTAGAGATTATACTTGTATCTGTATTCTCATCTAAAAGCTTTAATACTGCCTGGAAGTTGGTAAAATCCAGTGTTCCAAAGGTGAAGGCGTCCGCGCCAACATAAGGAAAGACAGGGCTTACTACACTCGGAAAATCGGTTAGAGAATCACCAAGAGGAAAATACCCATCAATTGATTTATTATCCCCCTTATTTGAAAACGGTATCTCGCTCCTGTCAAAGGGAAGGGTGGTGGGCCTCTTAGAACCGGAAGCGGCTACCTCTACTGTCCAGTCAATGCCTAGCTTATCATCGTCTTCAAGCCTTGCCTCAATAATCTTTGCCTCTATAGATACCTGGGGTGTTCTCTTGTCCAGCCTTTCTATGACCTCTCTTATCTTGTGCAGATTTGTTGGAATATCTGTAACGATAATCATATTTGTTCTCTCATCATACCTGACTTTGCCCCTGTCGCTTAAAGTAGATTCTATCGCTTCCGAGATATCCTTTGCCTTAGAATAGTTCAGGACAAATACCTCATTCTGAAGATCTTCCTCCGCGACGCTCTCTAAGGTGATTACCCTGATAATATTACCTATTCTCTCGCTGGCAAGGCCGTGGTTTTTCAGGATAACCTCAAGCGCCGTATCCCAGGGAACATCGACTAGCCTTATATTGACCTGGCCCTCGACATCACTGGAGGCTACAATATTTACCCCGCTCTTATAAGATAAGGTGTGCAGCACAGTCCTTATGTCAGCGTCCTTAAATATTAATGTAACATTGCCTGGAGTTGACGCATTCTCCGCATCAGCTATCTCTTCTGTCTCTGCCGGCCGGGACACTTCCTTCGTAATAGGCGCCTCTCCCGCAGGAGCATCTCCTTCAAGCGCGTAAGAAGGCATGCCGGCATTAAAGATAATCCCCGCGCACAAACATAATACAAAAGCTACCTTCGGTTTCATCTAGCTACTCCTTTAATTTAAAAGTGTGGTCTTCGCCTTTATAAAACAATATCACTCTGTCTTTCTCAATCTTTTTAACTTGTATCTTTCCTATCTTATCATGCTCTTTTAGTACCAGGTCATTCATCACAACTACTGATTTGCCGTTTTCGTCATAAAGGATACCTTCCAGGATAACATCATCTATCGAATCTATTGTACCATAGGTTACTGTAAACTTTCCATCCTTTGTTACCAGCAGGATAAACGGATCCCTGTTTTGGTTGTTCTCGTACTTAAAAAGAGCCTCTTCCTGGGCAGATACCAAGGATAAGGGGTAAAAGAGAAAAGATAGTATTAAAAGGATAAAATAGACAGGCAAAATAATAATGGATATAGTTTTTTTCATATTATTAGGTTTCATTTA
>CAZGAS010000061.1:0-1470 GCA_964523875.1 uncultured Planctomycetia bacterium
CCAGTTCCTTCCAGACGGCTCGGACATAGTTTAGGTATCAATAATATACCGCCAAAAAATTGTAGTTATTCCTGTATTTATTGCCAACTAGGTAACACCTTAGATATGTTGGTAGAAAGAAAGGTATTTTATAAGCCAGAAGAAATATTAAGGGAAGTAAAAATAAGGATTAAAGAGGCAAGAGAAAAGAATGAACCAATAGATTATCTAACATTTGTGCCTGACGGAGAGCCTACTTTAGATATTAATATTGGAGATACTATAGAGATTCTTAAGCCTTTAGGTATCAAAATAGCAGTTATTTCAAACGCCTCTCTTATATGGAATGAAAGCGTGCGAAATGATTTGCATGGAGCCGATTTAATATCTCTAAAGATTGATACAGTAAGTGAAAGTATTTGGCATAGAGTTGATAGACCATACAAGGCCCTAAGGCTTAATAGTATATTGCAAGGTATATCAGAATTTTCCGATAATTTTAATGGCAGTTTAATAACAGAGACCATGTTTATCAAAGGCATGAATGACAGCACAAAAGATATAACGAGCGTTGCTGATTATATTGCAGGCTTGATGCCTGCAAAGAGTTATATTTCCATTCCAACAAGGCCACCCGCGGAAAAATGGGTGAATCCTGCAACGGAAAGCGTAATAAACACCGCGTATCAAATTTTTAATGATAAACTTCTTAAAACGGAATATCTGATTGGATATGAAGGAAACGAGTTTGCTTTTACAGGAAACGTAGAGGAAGATTTATTAAGCATCACATCAGTACATCCAATGAGAGAAGAAGCAGTAAAAGAATTTTTAAATAAAGCTAAAACACACTGGGAAGTAATTGAAAAATTAATAAGCGAAAATCAATTAACAGAATTAAATTATAGAGGCAAGAAATTTTATTTAAGAAAATTAATAAAAAGATTTTAATATTAATTCCGGTTTAGCAAAGGAGATTAAGATGTGGTTTGGTATTGGAAGAGGTAGAAGAAAAGGTGGCAGGGATTTTCGCAAAGGCAGGGGGGCAGGTGGTATAGGCCCGGGAAAAACCCCTGTTAATTGTATTTGCCCTGGTTGCAATCTGATAATACCTCATCAGCTTGCATTGCCCTGCTTTAAAGTAAAATGCCCTAGGTGCGGGTCACATATGACGCGTCAATTTCTTTATTAACAGGAAGATTTTCGTTAGATGCTATGAAAAAAGAACAATATAACATTAGTAAACTGAAAAAAGGGCAAAGAATAGCTTTTATCGCGGGTTTTGTGACTTTGCTTTTAGCTATTATAAAAGTTGCTATAGGCTATTTTTTTGGTTCAAAGGTATTGGTTGCCGATGCTTTTCATAGCGCAGCTGATCTTTTGGCTATTTTTGCTTCTGGGTTTGGGCTTTGGTTGGCGTCTAAAAAAAAGACAGCCAAGTTTCCTTACGGTTTATATAAAGCTGAGACGTTAGTTACTCTCATAATAGGT
>CAZGAS010000061.1:1570-5109 GCA_964523875.1 uncultured Planctomycetia bacterium
TAGAAAGCGTTATTATTATATTTATCTCTTTGCTGGTTCTTAAACTGGGCCTGGAGAATGTATGGATACCCCTTTTGATTTTAATGGATGCTAATTTAGACCCTAAAATGCAGTCTAAGATTGAAGAAAAGATAAACGAGGTATATGGTGTAAAAGGTTCTAGTGAGGTTAAAATACGACAATCTGGCCCGTTTAAAATGGTTGAATGCAAGATTGAGACATCTCCGATGCTTTCATTATATAGAGCGCATGAGCTGGCAGACAAGATAGAAGATTTTATTACCGGATATTATGAGCATATAGAATCTGTTTTTATTCATGTTGAGCCGTCGAAAAAAAAGACAGTTTCTGTTATAATCCCGGTTAAAGATATTAATGGGTTAGCTTCTGTTGTTCATGGTCACTTTGGCCGGGCCCCATATTTTGTTATATTAAAATTTGATGATAATAATATGGAAATAGAGGATTTTTATTATAATGAATTTTTGGAAGAGAAAAAACATATAGGGATTAAAGTTATTAAGGCCGTGATAAGGTATAAATTGGACCTATTGTTTACTACACAAATCGGAGAAATATCTTTTTATATGTTAAAAGATAATTTTGTGGATATTTATAAAGTAAGAGAAGGACTTACAATAAAGAAAGTTATAGAACAATATAGGGATAAAACACTCGAATTAGTTACAATACCAACACACCCTTTGGAAGAGTCTGAGTCAGCAGTGCTTTAAAAAGGTTTATACCAAGTTAAATTTTTAATATTGCTAACGATAAAAAAATAAAAAATTAACGTAATTATCTTACAAATAAAAGCTGCAAAAATCCCACCTTATAAACTGAAATTTTTGCTTCAACCTTATCTATCAAAGCAATCGAAATTTTATTGCAATTGGCAGGTGCTCTCTATATAATAGAGTTTATATTGATTAGGAATAAATCCACAGTGAGCTATTAAGGGGATGGTATTATTTTTCTCTAAGGAGGTTTAATGTGCCGCATATAAAAGGAAAGACTGTCATACAGGATAGGTTTGTTCATCTTCTTGTTGTGCTTTTATCGCTTTTCTTATTGTATCCTTTTTTTCAAGATACTGAGACCTCTGTCCCTATTGTGCCCCTTGTATTCCTGATATCAATCATATTAATTTTAAGGGCCCTGCGTCTTCACAAGACAAGGTTTAAAATTTATATAGCGATAGCAGCCATTGCCTATTTAGCGGATATATGCTTTGCCTTGGAAAGGATAGTTTATCTTAAGGAATTATTTTCATTGATCACCGCTTTTATATACGCGATCTTTCTGGTTATGGCTATTATAGCGATTACCAGAAAACTCTTCTCCGTAAGAAAAGTGAGTACCGATACGATAATTGGCGGGATATGCGTGTATATACTGCTTGGATTTTTGTGGGCGCTTTTTTACTATCTTATATACTGTTTTGATAAAGGGGCATTTTCTTTGCAGGCACAAAGTGCTAGCCCAAATTTTTTCTACTTTAGTTTTATAACATTAACTACAACAGGTTATGGCGATATATTTCCGCTGGATAAGGTAGCCATGGCCTTGTCGAGCCTTGAGGCTATAGCAGGACAGATGTACCTTGCTGTATTAATCGCCAGGTTGGTAGGCCTGCATGTAATTAATCAGATGGAAAGAGATATTAAAAAATCTTAATAAACCAAATATAATATGCAAAAAGAATATGAGATAGATATATATGGCCTCGCTTATGGAGGTGATGGTGTTGGCAAGCTCAATGACAAAGTTTGTTTTGTGGAGGCTGCGCTGCCTGGCGAAAAGGTACTATTTAAAAAACTGATCGAGAAGAAGAGCTTTATAAAAGGCATTGCCACAAAGGTTGTTACAAGATCAAGCGACCGCATAGAGCCTATTTGCCAGTATTATGGTAAATGCGGTGGATGCCAGTATCAGCACATCAAGTATGAAAAAGAAATATCCTCCAAAGCAGAGCAAGTAAAGGAGCTCTTTAAGCGCATAGGTGGTTTCGAGGAGTTAAGGTCTTATGGTATAACCCCTTCTTTGTCTGAATATGGGTATCGCTCATCAATCACACTGCATAGATCAGAGAATGGTTATGGTTATTTCGCTAAGCGCAATAATTCTATAATTCCTATAGCAGGGTGCCCGCTTGCCGTTGATAGCATAAATGCTCTCATTAAAAGTACCCCCAGTCTTAGTAAGAAAAAGGATGTTACGATCAAAAGCGATACTTTAGGCAATGCATGGATTAGTGGTCAACAAGGGCATAGATTCTTTAAAGATATTGTTTTGGGTACAGAACTCACATTTTCACCTATGGCGTTTTCGCAGTCCAATAAACACATAGCTTCTGTTTTAGTAGAGTCGGTGCGTGAATGGATAAAAAAAGAGGATAATGACACGCTCTTTGACCTTTATTGCGGCGTAGGATTTTTTAGCCTACTTCTTCGGGACATGTTCAAGGCTATTATTGCTATAGATGATAATAGCGTAGCCATAGACTGCGCTAAGGCTACTAAACGTAATATTTCAGCTGATAATATAAAATTCTATTGTGGAGATACAGATACGACTTTCCCACTCTGTTATGAGAGGTCACATTCTGAGGCAAATACTATTTTAATAGATCCTCCCCGTGCCGGCATAAGTAAACACCTTGTTAATTCATTAGCCAGCACGAACGAAGCAAAGAGTTTGTATTACATATCATGCGATCCTGCCACGCTTGCGCGTGACGCGAAGCTTCTTACGCAGTCAGGTGTATGGAAATTGGACCGTGTAAACTTATTTGACATGTTTCCTCGCACAAAGCATATAGAATCCTTAGCTTTATTTAAGAGGAAGCAGTCACCTTAAATGGGGACAGCGCCCATTTAAATTTTTCTTGATTCCGCACCATTCTTGTAATATGATATATCCATGCCAAGAACTGCAAGAATAGTTTTTCAGGAATATCCGCATCACATAACTCAAAGAGGAAATTATCGCCAACAAGTATTCAGTAAGGGTTCTGAATATAGTATTTATCTTAAATGGTTAAATGAGTATGCTATTCGGTATGAATTAAAGATATTAGCATATTGCCTTATGCCTAACCATGTTCATTTTGCAGCCATACCATATAAACCTGATTCTTTATCCAGGACTTTTAACGTATGCCATATGCGTTATGCGCAATATTTTAACAAACGAAATTTGGTTTCAGGCCACCTATGGCAAGGTAGGTTCTATTCGTCTGTTCTAGAGGATAATCATTTATACTCTGTTGTAAGATACATAGAAAATAACCCAGTACGAGCTAGACTTGTAAAAGAAGCATGGGACTGGAAATGGTCGAGCGCAAATGCGCATTTGAATAATGCAAAAAGTATTTTACATTTGATCGATGTAAAAAAGTATATTAGTGATATAGACTGGGCAGAGTATTTGCATGGAAGCGAAGAAGGCATGGTTATTAAAACAATAAGAGATAGAACGCTTAGTGGAAAGCCTATAGGAAGCGATACGTTTATAGAGAGGCTAGAAAGAATGTCAGG
>CAZGAS010000061.1:5209-6436 GCA_964523875.1 uncultured Planctomycetia bacterium
CAGCAGATGTGTTTATACCTATGGCAACGTTTTAAAGAAGGTATGCCGATAGGGATAAACGAGGCATATGTTATTAAGGCATGCGAGTTCCATATCTTAAATTATCTGCGTAAAGGCCATAGGATGCCTGGCAGCTATAGCCTGGATGCCCCTATGCGCGATACTGGTTTGACATTAAAAGAGGTGTTGCCTGATATGCAGCAAGACCTTTCATCGCTAGTGGACACAAATATCAATATAGATAATATAAAAAAGAACCTGACACAAAAGGAGGGCCGCGTATTCGAACTGCTTATTAAAGGTGAGACAGTACGCGACATAGCGGATAAGCTTGGTATATCACATGTAATGGTTGTCAAATATAAGAAGAACATAATAAAAAAATCAAAAATATAGGCCTGCCCCGTACCAAAAGCATTAATTTAATAAACCTTTTGGTATGGGGTTACCAAAAGGTGCTCAATTGTACTTTTAATAATGAATAGGGAGAAGTTTGCATATAGATGCACAAAGAATGTGCAGAATGCGGACAGAACGAAGGCGTTTTTAGACCCCTTTGCCGAGGTGGATAAGAACGCTTTTTATTTAAGGTATAATAAAAAAGGAGGAGCAAATGGCAGCAAAGACAAAGCAGGATATAATAAAACTTGTAAAAGATAATGATGTAAAGTTTGTACGGTTATGGTTCACGGATATATTAGGTCAGGTAAAGAGCTTCGCGATTACAGATAAGGAGCTTGAAAATGCTCTTAATAACGGTATGGGATTTGATGGATCCTCTATAACAGGTTACCAGGATATAGAGGAGTCAGATATGATAGCTATGCCGGATTTGGATACCTTTGTGATACTTCCATGGCGCCCGTCAGAGAAGGCTGTCGCAAGAATGATATGCAATGTTATGAATCCCGATAAGACGCCTTATGAAGGAGATCCGCGTTATGTGTTGAAGAGGGCTCTTGCCCGCGCGAAAAAAATGGGATATGACCATTTTTATCTAGGCCCTGAGCTTGAATTTTTCTATTTTAAGAATGATACATCTACAGACGTACTTGACAGAGGGGGTTATTTTGACCTTACAACACTTGATGTTGCCAGTGACTTAAGAAGAGAGACGGTTTTGGCCCTGGAAAAGATGGGTATGCAGATAGAGTATTCACATCACGAGGTCGCTCCGTCACAACATGAGGTTGATATGCGTTATGGTGACGCGCTCAAGATGGCAGA
>CAZGAS010000062.1:0-6177 GCA_964523875.1 uncultured Planctomycetia bacterium
TGGTTGGAGAATCAAGAAGCTGTAATAGTACCTCGCCTAGATCATCCGGTTCCTCAATGGATGCCCTGTCCAGCGATTGCGCCTCTTTTAAATACCGGGGCTCTTTTACGTCCCTGTCATAAAGAGGGGCTTTTTCTGTAAGCGCGTCAGCTGGAACCTCACATACCACAACGCCGTTCTCCTTGACCCTCATCATCTTATCATCGGTGACTTTACCTATATTTACAGCATTGATATCCCATTTTTTAAGCACAGAGAGCGCTTCTTCTTCTTTACCGGATTTTAAAATAGCAAGCATTCTCTCCTGAGATTCAGATAAGAGGATCTCATAGGGTGTCATGTTCTCTTCTCTTTGCGGTATCAACGCTACATCTATTTCAATCCCTGTCTTACTTCTTGTAGCTGTCTCGCATGAAGAACATGTAAGCCCTGCCGCGCCCATATCCTGCATACCAATAACCAGGCCTTTTTCAATCAATTCAAGGCATGCCCCCCTTAAACGTTTGCCGAGTTCCGCATCACCTATAGCAACGGTGCTGGTATCTTCCGCGGAATCATCGGTTATCTCCTGAGAAGCAAAACTCGCGCCCCCAACACCATCTCTGCCTGTATCACCACCTATATAATAGACTGGGTTTCCAACCCCATAGGCAATGCCTCTTATAATATCGCTGTTCTTAACAATACCGATACAGAATGCGTTGACCAGAGGATTACCTTCAAAGCTTTCATCAAAATAGGTATCTCCTCCAACCGCATTGACTTCCGCGGTATTTGCATAATGAGCCAGGCCGCGAATTACTTCTTTAAATAAAAATTTTACTTTTTCATTATCAAGACTTCCAAACCTTATAGCTCCAAGGACCGCGACAGGCCTTGCACCCATTGTAAAGATATCACGAAGGCATCCGCCTATACCGGTTGCTGATGCCTCAAAAGGCTCAACAGCTGAAGGATGATTATGGCTTTCTATCTTAAAAGCAACGCCCATGCCATCTCCTATGTCTACAATACCGGAATTTTCTTCACCAGCGCCCACTAATACCTGTTTGCCTTTTGTTGGAAAAAGTTTAAAGAGTTTTCTTGAATTTTTATAGCTGCAGTGCTCTGACCACATAGCTGAAAAGACACCTAACTCAGTAAAATTTGGGTCCTTTCCGATCAACTTTTTTATCTGGCTAAACTCCTCCACGCTAAGCCCCATCTCTTTTGCTAATTCGATATCTACCTTAACCGATGTTGTCATTATATTATCCTTTCATCTTTTTTATTATACTTATTTGGCATTGTCTGCAATATCTACCATCCAGTTTTTAATACCTAATCCTTCGACTTGGTTCGACTCCGCTCACCACAGGTCGCTCAGGATGAAATTCGCACTTATCACTTATGTCGTGCTTCGCACTCCATAAGTGATGTGCTCATTTCACTCCCACTCAACAGTACTTGGCGGCTTTGAGGAGATATCGTATGCCACACGATTTATGCCTTTTACTTCATTAATAATGCGGTTGGATATTCTCTCAAGAAAACCATAGGGCAACTTTGCCCACTGTGCTGTCATAGCATCCTCGCTAGTAACGGCTCGTATCGCCACAACATTCTCGTATGTTCTCTCATCACCCATTACACCGACAGTCTTTATAGGAAGCAGCACACAAAAAACCTGCCATAATTTATTATAAAAACCGGCCTTTTTAATCTCATCTATAAGTATCCAGTCAGCTTCACGAAGCACATCGAGCCTCTTTTTAGTAATCTCACCTATAATCCTTACCGCGAGCCCGGGCCCGGGAAAAGGGTGCCTCTGTACCATCTCATCAGGCATAGATAACTCTCTTCCAACCAGGCGTACCTCGTCTTTGAAGAGCTCCTTTAGGGGCTCTACGAGTTTAAAATGCATATTCTTAGGTAAACCTCCTACATTATGATGCGTCTTGATGGTGACAGACGGTCCGCCCAGCGCGGAGCGTGATTCTATAACATCAGGATAAAGCGTACCCTGCGCGAGGAATTTCATCGTCCCGAGCTTCCTGGACTCTCTTTCAAAGACCTCAATAAATACCCTGCCTATTATCTTGCGTTTTTTCTCGGGATCTGTTACCCCTTTTAATGCCTTAAGAAAATCATCAGTCGCGTCTACACATTTTAGATTTATCTTATAAAAATCCTTAAAACGTTTCTTAACAAGCCTTGCCTCACCTTTGCGCAAAAGTCCATTATCAATAAACATAGCCACAAGCCTCTTACCAACAGCCTTGTGTAAAAGAACAGCTAGGACAGAAGAGTCTACGCCTCCGCTTAAGCCGCAGAGTACCTGATCTTTTCCGATATCGACCTTAAGCTCCTTAACAGAGTCTTTTACAAAAGAACGCATGGACCAGCTCTTTTTGCAGCCTGCTATGTTAAATGTAAAATTCTTTAGTATCGTCCTGCCTTTCGGGGTATGGATTACCTCGGGATGGAACTGCACGCCATAGAGACCCTTTGAGATATTTGCCATAGCGGATATCTTCGCGTTAGGCGTTGAGCCTATTATACCAAAACCTCTTGGAAGCTTTGCTATCTTATCACCGTGGCTCATCCAAACAATCTCTTTAGACAGAACTTTTTCAAAAAACTTACCCCTATTCTTTACAGCAAGATGCGCCTTGCCGTATTCCCTGATCACCGCCTTTTGCACCCTGCCGCCAAGAAGATGCGCCATAAGTTGAGCGCCATAACAAATCC
Source organism: uncultured Planctomycetia bacterium (assembly GCA_964523875.1). Lineage (GTDB taxonomy): Bacteria > Omnitrophota > Gorgyraeia > JABMRG01 > JABMRG01 > JAUVHV01. The sequence continues at coordinate 2,731 of CAZGAS010000062.1, forward strand.
CTAGAACAGGAATGCCTAAATCGAATATATACCTTTCGCATAAGGGGGCCTTTCTTGATGTTACGCTTGAGGGGCCACCCGATAAGATAATAGCCTTTGGGTTTTTCGAAATAAGCTTATCTTTTGATATATTAAATGGGACTATCTCGGAGTAGACACCGCACTCCCTGATACGCCGGGCTATGAGATGGGTATATTGAGATCCAAAATCAAGAATAGCTATCCAGTCTTTATTCATAAAGAGGTCCTTGTTTGATTGAAAGTATTAAAAATTAAGCATTAAATCATATAAAGTCAAAATTTAACTTACAGCTTAATACTTGCTTTTACACCTTATCCCTATGCTTAACAACAAGATGCGGGCTTTCGGGGTTTAAGTTCTTTGTAATAATCCTGCAATGATTTAGGAAAAATCTTACTCTTTTTTGCCGCGTCTATACCTTCTACAGTAGCCTCAGCCGCTGCCAGTGATGTTATATAGGGTATCTTATGCTGTATCGCCTTCATCCGTATATAACTATCATCATATTTACCTGTACGGCCTATTGGTGTATTAACAATAAGATGTATCTCTTTGTTTTTTATAGCATCCGCGATATTTGGCCTTCCTTCATGCAGCTTTTTTAAAACAGTTGAATCTATACCATTCTCTTTTAAGAACTCTCCTGTCTTAGTTGTGGTATAAATATTGAATCCGAGCTTCTTAAAATTATTGGCAATCGGCAAAAGCTCCGGTTTGTCCTTATCAGCAACTGTCAATAAGACACTGCCCTTTACAGGAAGTTTTGCCCCTGCCGCTTCTTCCGCTTTATAAAATGCCAGGCCAAAGGTATCGGCAATCCCCATAACCTCTCCTGTCGCCCTCATCTCAGGGCCTAAAACAGGGTCAACTTCAGGAAACATATTAAATGGAAATACCGCTTCCTTAACACCCACATAGGGGATATCGGCATCAACTAATTCAGGAAAGTCTTTTATCTTTTTACCGAGCATTATCTGTGTAGTAATATTAGCTAAAGGTATGTTCTTTATCTTTGAGACCAGTGGCACTGTACGTGAAGCTCGCGGATTTGCCTCGATAATATATACCTTATCATCACATATAGCGTACTGTATATTCATAAGCCCTATAACACCGAGTTCTTTACCTATCCAGGCGGTATACTTTTTTATAGTCTCAAGATGCTCTTGCTTTATAGTCCTTGTGGGTATAACGCACGCGGAGTCACCTGAATGCACACCCGCGAGCTCTATATGCTCCATGACCGCGGCAACAAAGGTCTCTTCTCCATCACATAAGGCATCTACTTCTGTCTCAACAGCATGCTCCAAGAATCTATCTATAAGCATCGGGTGTTCAGGGCTAACATCAATAGCCTTTATAGCATATCTGCGCAGCATATCTTCATCATAGACTATCTCCATACCGCGGCCACCAAGAACAAAAGAAGGACGCACCATAAGCGGATAACCTATTCTTTTGGCGATTACAAGCGCCTCATCCAGGGACATGGCTGTAGAACTTTTCGGTTGCGGTATATCAAGGGCTATCATCTTTTGCCTGAAGCTCTCTCTATCCTCAGCAAGCTTAATGCTCTCCGGCGTAGTACCTATTATCTTTACGCCATTGTCTTTTAACTCCTGCGCGAGATTTAGAGGGGTCTGCCCGCCAAACTGCACAATGACACCTTCAGGTTTTTCTTTTTCATATATGCTTAGCACGTCCTCTACAGTAAGAGGCTCAAAATATAGCTTATTTGATGTATCATAATCCGTAGATACTGTCTCAGGATTACAATTTACCATGATAGATTCATATCCAGCTTTCTTAAGCGCAAACGCCGCGTGGACACATGTATAATCAAATTCAATACCCTGGCCTATCCTATTAGGCCCGCCGCCTAATATCATTATCTTCTTATTAGGTGATACGGGCACACAATCTTCTCCTATATATGTAGAGTAGTAGTATGCGGCATTATCCACTCCGCTTACAGGCACCGCTTCATAACGCTCATGCTTTCCTATGGCTATTCTTCTCTCTCTTACTTGCTTCTCCTTTATACCAAATAGGCCAGCAAGATACCTGTCAGCAAATCCAAATTCTTTTGCCTGTGCCAGCTCTTCGTCGCTAAGCTTGCCCCAGCCCTTCTTTAATATATCTTCCTCAAAATCTACAAGTTCTTTCATCTCATTGATAAACCAGGCCCCCATATAGGTGAGGGCGTGAAGTTCCTCAACAGTAGCGCCTTTTCTCAATGCCTCATACATAATAAAGATACGCTCGCTTGAGGGGTTGGCAAGTTTCTTTTTTAACTGTTCTAACGGGAGGCCCTTAAAATTCTTTGCCCCGCCAAGTCCATACCTCTTTATCTCCAAAGAGCGTATCGCTTTTTGAAATGCCTCCTTAAAGGTCTTGCCTATACTCATCACCTCTCCAACAGCCCTCATCTGCGTACCGAGCATATCTTTTGCTCTTGGAAACTTCTCAAATGCCCATCTCGCGAATTTAATAACTACATAATCACCGCTTGGCACGTATTTTTCCAGTGTACCTTCTTTCCAGTACGGCATCTCATCCATTGTAACGCCTGCCGCGAGTTTTGTAGATATGCGCGCGATAGGAAAACCTGTTGCCTTGGAAGCAAGTGCGGATGAACGTGATGTCCTTGGGTTTATCTCGATAACCACAAGCCTGTCATCAACGGGGTTATGCGCGTACTGAACATTGGTTCCACCTGTTACCCCTATCGCGTCGACTATTTTGTATGATAGGTCCTGCATGCGCTTCTGGAGGAGTTCTGGTACTGTAAGCATAGGCGCGACGCAGAAACTATCGCCAGTGTGGACTCCCATAGCGTCAATATTCTCAATAAAACAGACTGTTATCTTTTTGCCCTTCTCATCCCTTACTACCTCAAGCTCAAGCTCTTCCCAGCCAAGCACAGACTCTTCAACCAAAACCTGATTAACAAGGCTTACTGAAAGGCCTCTCGCGACTATTATCCTCAACTCTTCAACATTATAAGCTATGCCGCCACCTGTTCCGCCCATGGTATATGCCGGCCTTAAGACTACCGGATAATTGAGTTTTTCAGCAATTTTCTCAGCCTCTTCCACAGAGTGGCATGGTTCTGACTTTGCCATATCAACACCAATTTTGTCCATGGTCTCTTTAAAGGCTATGCGATCCTCACCGCGCTCTATAGCATCGGCCTTTACGCCTATCACTTCTACATTATGTTTCTCTAATATGCCTGCCTTAAAAAGGCTTGACGATAGATTAAGAGCTGTCTGCCCGCCAAGATTTGGCAGAAGCGCGTCTGGCTTCTCTATCTCAATAATCTTTTCTATAACCTCAATGGTCAGGGGCTCAATGTAGGTCTTATCCGCTGTACCGGGATCTGTCATAATAGTTGCAGGATTCGAGTTTACCAAGACTACCTC
>CAZGAS010000063.1:0-5851 GCA_964523875.1 uncultured Planctomycetia bacterium
GCAGGTAATTTTAACGCGGGCCTTTACGGTGTTGGTATAGCGGCTGTAGGCATGCTCTCTACTCTGGGTATTACATTAGCGACGGATGCTTACGGCCCTGTTGCGGATAATGCCGGTGGAAATGCGGAGATGGCGGGGTTAGACCCTGAGGTAAGAAGGAGAACCGATGCGCTTGATTCACTTGGTAATACGACCGCAGCGACTGGAAAAGGTTTTGCTATAGGTTCAGCGGCATTGACAGCATTAGCTCTTATAGTCGCTTATAAAGACCAGATACATCTTTTAGGCCAGGAACTTGACCTTTCATTATTAAATCCACGCCTTTTGACAGGCCTCTTTGTAGGCGGTATGCTTCCGTTTCTTTTCAGTTCAATGCTGCTCCAGGCAGTCGGACGCGCGGCAAGTAAAATTGTTGTTGAGGTGCGCCGTCAGTTTAAAGAGATAAAGGGCCTTATGGAAGGAACAGCAAAGGCAGATTACGCGACTTGTGTTAATATAGCTACCTCAGCCGCGCAGAAAGAGATGATTCTGCCATCGCTGCTCGCGCTGCTAGCACCAATAATAGTTGGCATCCTCGCGGGTATTGAAGCCGTGGTAGGGCTTTTAGTCGGAGGGCTTGTCTCAGGGTTTGTATTGGCTGTTATGATGGCAAATACAGGCGGGGTTTGGGATAACGCCAAGAAGTATATAGAAGGAGGCGCCCTTGGAGGCAAAGGCTCTTTTGCTCATAAGGCAGGTGTTGTAGGAGATACAGTAGGTGATCCATTCAAGGATACCGCGGGTCCATCGTTAAATATTTTGATCAAACTTATGTCAATGGTCTCTGTTGTATTCGCGGCATTTGTTATGGCTAACACCTTTGTAAAATAAACTAAGCTGCTAAACTAGGGACAGCGACTAGTTTAGCTTTATATTCAAGAACGGTTCTCAAGCACCTGCCTGCCGATGAGGCAGGCAAGTACCCGTGCTCAAGAACCGTTCTTGAATTTTTAAGGCCTGATAAGGCTTTTTTGATTATAAAGATAAGGTTATGCCGCAGTATAAACTCTTCTTGCCTAAAATATATTCCTATGCTATCCTTGGTAAATAATGAATAAAAAATCCGTATTACTCGCTATGAGTGGAGGAGTGGATTCATCGGTTGCTGCTTATCTGCTTAAGAAAAAGGGGTATTCTGTAACAGGTGTTACCTTTAAGGTTTGGCCTAAGTCAAATCGTGGTAAAGAGGTACTTAAGAATTATTATTCATCAGATGTCCTGCGTGACGCGCGCCAGGCATGCCGAAAACTCGATATTCCTCATTATGTGATAGATTGCGCGAAAGAGTTCAAGAAGAAGGTCATTACTCCGTTTATAGATAGTTATAAACGGAGCCTTACCCCAAACCCTTGTATTACCTGTAACGAACGTATAAAATTCCCATTATTACTTAAAAAGGCCAAGGAGACTAACGCGCGATATATCTCAACAGGCCATTACGCAAGATGCGGATATAATAAGAGGATAGAACAGTTCCTTATAAAAGAAGGAAAAGACAAACAGAAGGACCAATCTTACGTTCTACTCGGACTAAATCAGGATATACTCTCCCGGCTTATATTGCCGATAGGGGATTTTAAAAAAGAAGAAATACGGTTAATAGCTGAAGAACTTGGCCTTATGTCATTACACAAAAAAGAATCACAGGAGATATGTTTTGTAGAGGATAATGATCTGGCTGAATTTTTGAGGAAGAATTTACGAAAGCATATACAACCCGGATATATAAAAGATAAAACAGGTAAAATTCTGAGCCAGCATAGTGGAACATGTTTTTACACTATAGGCCAGAGAAAGGGGCTAAGGATACCTTATGGCAGTCCGATATATGTAACGGATATTAATTATAAGACAGGAGATGTCATAATAGGTGATTATAACGATACCTTGAAAAGAAGGGTTAATCTTTCAAGGGTTCACTGGACTATTCCATTAAAGCCCACACAGGCAGTGCTCAGGGCTAAAGTAAAGATACGATATAGGCACGATAAGGCGGAAGCTCTCTTAAATATACTTTCATCAAGAAGCTGCGAGGTTGTTTTTACAAAACCGCAAAACGCGCCTACACCAGGACAGGCAGCGGTATTTTATAAGAATAATGCGGTAATAGGCGGTGGTTGGATTAGATACCCTGTAGGCGGTAATTGAACAAAGTATAAAATACAAATCAGAAGAGATTATATAAAATTTTCCCTTGACTTTATCGTGCTGATAGTATATATTTAGTTCGATTAATATTTCGATTATTGAAATATTAATCGAAAGAACAAAATAAGTTAAAGAGAGAAGGCGGTATATGAAGAAAAGAGATAGTTGCTATTATGAAAAAGAGATATTCAGACTATCAGGCGCTATGCACAGAAGATTCGCTGACAGGATAAGCTCTATACTGCCGGATGACAGGTTTACCGTCTCCCATCTTATCATACTGGAATTTTTAGATGCGAATGAAAGTTCTAATATGTCAGAACTTTCAAAAAATCTTAAATTGACTATGAGCGCTATGACATCTATTATTGATAGGATGATAGAGCTTGAACTGGTGGAAAGGCACCATTCCAAGGATGACAGGCGTATTGTATTGGTTACTCTTACAAAAGGCGGCAACGCGTTATTATTAAAGATAAACAAGAACCGTTTAGCGATAATAAAGGAGATTTTTTCTGTTTTAACAGATAAGGAAAAGGAGTCTTACCTCGGATTAATTAAGAAGATTTACACGGGCCTTAAGGATAAGAGATGAGAATATTATACCGAATAATCTACGCGTGCCTACTCTCTGTTTTTCTATGCTTAGGCGCTGATGCTGTTCATGCCCGGGAAGATATAGAACTTGGCATAGATGAGACGACTAAACTCGCGCTTGAGAACAATTTTGATATACAGATATATAGGTTAGACCAGCGTATTAGCGAGAAAGAGCTTCTTAAGGCGCAGTCTGTCTATGATACAGACATGGAAGCGTCTTATGAGTATGATGAGAACAGGCTGGATAATCCGTCTGTTTTCGCGGCCAGTAGTACAACAACTATCGCGCAGCAGGCCGGTATAAGAAAAAAGCTGCCTACAGGTACTATTCTTTCCCTGGATGTAGATCATTCGCGCCAGAGGTCGGATTCAGTATATAGTCTGTTAAACCCTTACCATGAGTCAGCGGTTGAGGTATCTATTACTCAGCCTATGGCAAAAAACTTCTTAGGTAGCATAGACAGAAACACGATAAAGATAACAGGGCTTGATGTTGAAAATACAGGATATACTTCATTGGATAAGATAGAATCCGAATTAGGAGATTCTCAAAAGGCATATTGGAATCTTGTTCTGGCGTATAAGGCCCTTGATCTTACTGAGAGTGTGCTTGAAAATACCAAAGAACTCTTTAAGGCAAATAAGAGAAAGTTTGATATAGGCCTGGTGGAGGCCCCGGAATTTTACGCGGTCGAGGCGGATCTCAACCAAAAAGAGAATGACGTTTTACTTGCTAATGATAATCTTAACCAGGCGCTTAATCTGTTAAGGCTCAAGCTTAATCTAAATAGAGACGCGACAATAAGCCCGGCAGATGACTTCGAGTGTAAAGAGATTACAGCCATTTTTGAGGACGTTATCATAACCGCTTTAAAAAACAGGCGTGATTATAAGACAGATAAAAATAGAGTGAAATCGATGGATCTTTATCTCGAGATTAAGAAAAGTTCTATGTGGCCGCAGATAGACCTGAAAGGTACATTCAGGAAGAACGGGCTTGACCAGAAGTTTAAAGATTCCGTAAGAGAGATAACCAGGCAAGACCAACCCGAGTATGTTGTCGCTGTGGTATTTAGCATACCGTTGGAGAATAGTAAGGCACGGGCTGAGTATTCGCAGAAAGAGCTTGAAAAGGCGAAGGCTCTTGTTGCCTTAAAAAAGGTTGAATGCCTAATCTTCGTTGAGACGAACGATGCTTATGTGCACGCGAAAAGGACATATAATTCTGTTAGGTTATTAAAGAGCGCCGCGGACTTTGAACACAAGAAATATATAGGTGAAGAGGACAGGTTCAATAAAGGCCGTACGGATACAGACAGGCTCCTGCGTTACCAGAATGATTATTTTGTAGCGGAGCTTGTATATTTGAAATCCTTGTATAGCTATAAAGAAGCTGTAATTAATTTAAATGTAGTGATGAATAATCTATTAAAGACAGATGAGGCCGGCTTATGAGTCTTCCAAAATTTAGCGTAAATCAATCCCTATTTATCAATTTGGTTTCTGCTATGCTTATTATAATAGGTCTACTTGTAATGTTTGGCATGAACAGAGAGGTTTTTCCCAACGTAAGTTTTGATATAGTCTCTATAAGCACTGCTTATCCGGGCGCTACACCTATTGATATAGAAAAACTCATTACAGTTCCTATAGAGAAAGAGCTTAAGGAGCTTGACGGTATTGACGAGATAAACTCTTCCTCAGCCTCGGGTGCGTCTTATATTACAGTAGAGATAGATCCTGATGAGAGTGATAAGAAAAAAGTGGTAAATGATATAAAAGACGCTGTGGACAGGGTAAAAGACCTGCCTAAGGATATATATGAGGATCCTATTACGATAGAGATAGATAGTAAGCAGTACGCTATAATTGAGGTCTCACTCTCCGGCGATATGAGTGAGTCGAAACTTCGTTATTACGCGGATGCGTTAGAGGATATGCTTGAGGATATATCAGGAGTTGCTAAGGCTACTAAATCAGGGTACAGGGACCGTGAGGTACAGATTCACCTTGACCCTGCCAAGCTTAAAGAGTTTTATGTCTCATTTAATGAGATAGAAGAGGCCCTTGCCACGCGTAATGTTAGCATACCGGCAGGGGAATTTAATACAGACGTTACGGAATATAGCGTGAGAACCACAGGTGAGTTTACTACTGTTAAAGAGGTCGAGGATATAATAGTCAGGGCCAATGACGCCGGCAATTGGTTAAGGATAAAAGATATAGCGGTTGTAAAAGATTCTTTCAAAAAAGAAGATATTATATATAAAACATTCGGAAACCGTTCTATCAATCTTTTAATCACAAAGAAGGCCTCCGGAGACGCGTTAAACATAGTAGATAAGATTAAAATAAAATGCGGTGAGTTTATAAAAAACTGCCCCGATCCTTTGAAAATATCTTATGTAAATGATTATTCTTATTTTGCCCGCAGGCGACTCAATGTTTTAGGCAATAATGGATGGGTAAGCTTTCTGATAGTTATAGCTATAATGATGATTTTCCTGCAATATCGTGTCGCTATAGTGACTATTATTGGTATACCCATAGCCTTTCTCGCCACATTTATTATAATGAGCACTATGGGTGTCACTATCAATCTTATGAGTATGTTCGGATTGATAATAGTATTGGGAATGCTTGTTGACGACGGCATTATAGTCGCGGAGAATGCCTATCGTTATATGGAAGAAGGTTTTTCCCCTAGAGACGCCGCTATAAAAGGTACGGAGGATGTAATGGGCGCGGTAGTAGCCGCTGTATTTACTACTATTGCCGCGTTCTCACCGCTGCTTTTTATGACAGGCCTAATCGGCAAGTTTATAAGAAATATTCCAATGGTTCTTATCATAGCGTTGATAGCGTCATTGGGCGAGGCTCTTATTATATTGCCAAGCCATTTAGCGGATTTTGTTAAGGTAAAAATAGGTGCTGATGGTAAACCCCGGGGCTTAAAAAAGGAGATGCCTTGGTTTAAAAGGCTTGTATCTGTTTATACAAAAATAGTTGAGACCGCGGTTAAGAAAAAATGGTATGTATTTACAGGTACCCTTATAGCGGCAAT
>CAZGAS010000064.1:0-5825 GCA_964523875.1 uncultured Planctomycetia bacterium
AGAATGATTCCTTTCAAAAAATAGTCAAAGATATAAAGAGCTTTCTTGAGTTAGAGAAAGAAGCTGGGCTGAATGAGGCGATATTAAAACCGGTTATTAAGCATGTTGCAAAAGCAGTGTCTTCCAAGGAGCCGCATCCTGTAGAAGAGGCCTGTCCAATAAAGGATAAAGGCGAGGCACTTGAGCAGTTAAAGGCCTCTGTCCTAAATTGCACTGAGTGCGCGCTCTCTAAATCAAGGAGAAATCCAGTATTTGGCGAGGGGAATCCTGACGCGGACCTTATGTTTATAGGTGAGGCGCCGGGACTGCAGGAGGATATACAGGCAAGGCCTTTTGTAGGTAAGGCAGGCATTCTTCTTACTAAGATAATTGAGGCTATGGGTTTAAGGAGAGAGGATGTCTATATTGGTAATTGTTTGAAATGCCGCCCGCCTCAGAATCGTAACCCTCTTCCCTCAGAGATTGTAGCGTGCAGAGAGTTCTTCATGAAACAGATTAAGATAATAAACCCCAGGCTCATTTGCTGTCTTGGTAAGTTTGCTTCACAGACTGTTCTTATGTCTGAGGAGTCAATTTCGCGTTTACGCGGTAAATTTTATAATTTTGAAAATATTAAAGTAATGCCAACATTTCATCCTGCTTATCTCTTACGCAATCCACAGGAGAAGCGCTTAGTCTGGGATGATATGAAGAAAGTCCGTGACTTTTTAAAGGAACGCTCTTAAAGGGGTACCCCTTCTCCCAAGCAATTGATAAAATTTTATAAAAACGTATATCTTAAGCATATCTACTCTCAACAAAAACATGCCTATTAAAAAAGAGCAAAAAACAATAAATCCTGGATATAAGGGCGCGCCCTTTAAGAGTGCCCCCTTGTATGCTAAGGTCTTATTAAACCTTCCTATAGAGGGCCCATTCGATTATATTATACCCGATCAATTTAAAGAGGATGCTGCCCCTGGAAAGAGGGTCTGGGTAAGCTTTGGCCCTCGCAGGCTAATCGGGGTTATAATAGCGACTACTGATACGACTACCCTTAAGAAAGTCAAGCCTATATCAGATCTCATAGACGCGGAGCCTATTTTAAGTCAAGAGATGCTTCAATTAACAAAAAAGGTCTCAGAGCGTTATCTCTGCTCCTGGGGCGAAGCGATAAATGCCGCGGTACCGTCAAGCCTTAAACAGGGAAGAACATCTGTTAAGCCAAGAGATGAGGATGATTATTCCGCGATATTACCTACAGAAGATTTAGAACCTACGCTTCAGCAGAAGGCAGCGCTTAAGGATATTAATATATCTATCAACAACACAGACAACGACGTATTCCTGTTGCATGGAATCACGGGAAGCGGCAAGACAGAAGTTTACCTGCAGGCCATAGGTAATGCCCTTAAGTATGGCAAGGGCTGCATTGTCCTCGTACCTGAGATATCCCTTACCCCGCAGGCTGTTGAGAGGTTCAAGTCCCGCTTTAAGGACGAGGTAGCGCTTTTTCACAGCCGCCTAACCCCGGGGCAGAAGTACAGGGAATGGAAAAAACTCAAGGATGGAATCTGCCATATTGTAGTCGGCGCGCGCTCAGCTATATTTTCACCTATTCAAAATTTAGGGTTGATAATAGTTGATGAAGAACATGACTCCTCTTATAAGCAGCAGGACGTTCCAAGGTACAATGCTGTTGATGTTGCAATTATGAGAGCAAGGCTTAACAGCGCTGTTGTAGTGTTAGGCGGCGCGACACCTTCGCTTGACTCATATTTTAAGGCTAGTAGAAAAGAGTACAAGCTTATCGAGCTTACAGAGAGAATTGAAAAGCGCCCGCTTCCCAAGGTGAAGATCCTTGACATGAGGCAGGAGCTTATAGAGCGAAAAAGAAAGAGAATAATATTCTCCAGGTCACTTAGAGAACACATAGAGAAGGCCTTAGGCAATAAGGAGCAGGTGATGCTCTTTTTAAACCGCCGCGGCTTTTCTACATACGCGAACTGTAAAAAATGCGGTTATGTTGAAAGATGCAAGAAATGTAACGTGGCGTTGAATTATCACTCCGACAGGAAGATATTTCTTTGTCATTACTGCAATTACCAGAAAGAGCATATTAGTATCTGCCCATCATGCAAAGGCGCGTATCTGGACTATTTTGGTTTTGGCACGCAAAGGGTTGAGAGTGAGCTGCATAGGTACTTTCCGATGGTATCTGTAAGCAGGATGGATACGGATTCTACCAGGAAGCGTGAATCTCACAAAAAGATATTAGATGCCTTTGCCAGCGGAAAGACGCAGATATTAGTCGGAACCCAGATGATCGCGAAAGGGCATGATTTTCCGATGGTTACGCTCGTTGGTGTTGTGTCAGCGGATACAGCGCTTAACCTTCCTGATTACCGCGCGGCTGAAAGAACCTTTCAGGTGCTCACACAGGTCGCGGGAAGAGCGGGAAGGGGCTTATTCCCGGGAGAGGTTATTATCCAGACTTATGTACCCGGCCATTACACAATACAGTCAGCGATAAACCATGATTACAAGGATTTTTATAAACAGGAGATCGTGTTGAGAAAGGAGCTTTTTCTTCCCCCCTTCTCAAACATGATATATCTTTCACTGCGCTCTTACAAAGAAGAGCGCGCGAAGGAAGCCGCCCAGCTTCTCGCGAAATATCTTTTAAATAAGAGGCTACCGGGCCTGATACAGCAGGACGGGCCCTGCCAGGCAGTTGTTTATAGGTTGCGCAGACAGTATAGATGGAATATAATATTAAGGGTCAAGAACCTAGAAGAGTTCAACCCCAGGTTAAAGGCAGCGCTTAAAGAGTTCAGGAAGCTGTCTGGTGTTATTCTTACAGTCGATGTAGATCCGGCTTGAAGCATAAAGCCTCGTAAGGCTCCTTCGGAGCAACGGGGCAGGCGTAAAACGTAGAGCTAACCCATGAAAATAATATTTTTTGGAACATCAGAATTTGCCGTAACAGCGCTTCAGGCGCTTATCAAGAGTGAGCATGATATCTCTTTTGTAGTAACACAGCCCAGGAAAGAGCGGGGCAGGGGGCTTAAGCTTTCACCGACAGAGGTAGAGGCCTATACACAAGCAGAAGGTATAGAGGCCTCTGCCTGTAAAGATGTAAATTCAGCGGAGTTTATAGAACATTTAAAGAAAAGCAAGGCGGATATATTTGTTGTAGTCGATTTTGGGCAGATATTATCAGACGAGCTTTTAGCCATACCGAAGTTTTTCTCTCTTAATATCCACGCGTCATTACTGCCTAAATACCGCGGAGCGGCGCCTATCCAGCGCGCTATTTTAGATGGGGAAAAAGAGACGGGTGTCACTATAATGAAGATAACAAGGCAACTTGACAGTGGCGACATTATAACGCGGGAGAAGGTCGGGATAGAAAAGAGTGATGATTCAGTAACATTGCGCACAAAATTAGCTTCTATGGGAGCGAGACTGCTTCTTAGCGCGCTTAAGAAAATAGATAATGATGATATGGTATGTACAAAGCAGGATGAGTCCAAGGCGACTTATGCCGCGAAGATAAAAAAGGAAGACGGTCTTATCGCGTGGGTAGGCCCCGCTAAAAAGATAATAAATCAGGTACGTGCCTGCAGGCCCTGGCCGTCGGCATATACATATCTTCAGTCAAAGATGCTTAAGGTGCTTAAGGCAGAGGTGTTAGATAAAGCTAAGTCCGCGCAACCGGGCTCTGTCATGGAGGCGAAGAAGGATACGATAATAGTAGCCTGTAAAGATGCCCGCATACTGATAACAGAACTTCAACTCGAAGGCAAAAAGCCTCTTAGCGCGGCGGAATTTTTAAGAGGTTACCCACTTCCTGAAGGTAAAATTCTCGGTTAGATAGTTATGAAAAACAAGTTAAATTTTCTGATGGTTATTCATTTTCATCAGCCTGTCGGTAATTTCGGTTTTGTTATAGATAAAATTACTGATAATTGCTATGAACCTTTCCTCGATTCTATATCAGCGTTTCCGGATATAAAATTTAATCTTCATTACAGCGGCAGCCTGCTGGAGTGGTTTAAGCGTTACAGGCCGTCTATTATGGATAAGATAAAGGCGCTTGCCGCGAAAGGCCAGATAGAGCTTGTAGGGGGAGGCTTTTATGAGCCGATATTATCGGCATTGCCCACGGAAGACGCGAAAGGCCAGATAGAGATGCTATCTGGTTTTATAAAGAGAGAGTTTAATTCTACGGCCTCCGGCTGCTGGCTCGCGGAAAGGGTCTGGCAGCAGCACCTGGCTGAGGTATTGCATGATACTGGTATGCGATACCTTATTTTGGATGAGATACACCTGAAATTCGCGGGTTTAAAAAGAAAAGATCTTTATGGGTATTATGTAACAGAAGAGAATACAAAGACCGTCTCTGTATTTGCCGCCGATAAGTTTCTGCGTTACGCGATACCGTTTATGCCTGTAGAAAAGACAATCAATCATTTTAGAAAGATCAGGCAAAGCTATGGCGCTGGAGTTGTATTGTACGGAGATGATGGCGAGAAGTTTGGCGCGTGGCCTGACACGCATATTCTTGTATATGAAAAGAAATGGCTGGAGAATTTTCTTAAGGCCTTGCGGAAAAACTCCACCTGGCTCCAGACAGAGACAATATCAGGGTATATGGACAAGAACCCGCCATCAGGAAATATATACCTTCCGGACGCGTCGTATCAGGAGATGAATGAATGGTCCCTGCCGCATGACGCCTTAGAGAGGCTGCGTAAATTACAAAAACAACTTAAAGAAAAAAAGAGCACCATACTTATGGAAGAGTTTTTAAGGGGCGGAGTCTGGAAAAACTTCTTTATAAAATATCCTGAATCTAACCATATGCATAAGAGGGCCCTTCTGGTAAGCCGCAGGATAAATACGTTGCAGGCTCAGGTTGATGGGCCTGATATCGCGCGGCTTAAACGAGCGAGAAAAGAGCTTTATAAAGCACATTGTAATTGTGCTTACTGGCATGGCGTTTTTGGGGGCATCTATCTCTACCATTTACGCGCGGCTATTTACAGACATCTTATAGGCGCGGAGAATATCCTTGACCAGATAGAGTGTAAGAGGATGCACCGGATTGTTATTGCAATATCTGACATTGATTGCGATGGCCATGATGAGATAGCAATCTCAACAAGAGAGAATAAGCTTATTATTAACCCTGCCCTAGGTGGCTCGATAACAGAATGGGACCTGAAGGCAAGGCAGGTTAACATACTTAATCTTCTTTCGCGTAAAGCGGAAGAATATCATAAAGGCTTCGCGCGTAGGTATCGTGAAAATATATATTATGATAGTTACAGGCGAAAATTATTTACAGACCTTTTTTTAGAAGATGGTGTAGGGCTTGAGGCACTCTTAGCGAACAGCCATAAGGATAGAGGTGATTTCGCGAACGCTTCTTATGAGATTATCAGAACTAACCAACCTAAGGCCGCGGTGGCGCTCAGGCGCAGGTCCACGGCTTATAATAAATTGATACAAATAGATAAAACATTTTTTATCATAAAACAGGATGATTGCCTTGTAGCCAAATATTGCATTAAAAACTTATCTTCATCGCGTGTAAGATTAAATTTTGCGCCCGAGATGAATTTTTCCCTTACCAGCGATACGATAACAGAAAGGCTGTATTGCCTTAAGCGGATTATTCTGCAAGATAATATAGAAGGCTTCAGGCTCGCTATAACTTTTTCACGCGAGGCAAAAGATATCTTTAGGTATCCTGTAAAGACTGTATCGCAATCTCAGAACAAACCCGACTATAATTATCAGGAAAGCTGTGTTGTGCCTGTATTTGATATGATTATTGA
>CAZGAS010000065.1:0-5729 GCA_964523875.1 uncultured Planctomycetia bacterium
CCCTAATTCATTATCGGAAGATTTAATTTTATGCCTGAACTTCGTAAAGATCCTATCATTGGGCGCTGGGTTATAATCGCGACTGACCGCGCTAAGAGACCCAATGATTTTAAGATAGAGTCAGCTGATATGGCAGAGGTAGCCCCCTGTCCTTTCTGCGCTGGTAATGAAGATATGACCCCGCCTGAGATACGTTCTATCAGAAAAGAGTCAACCAAACCAAATAAGCCGGGATGGGAAGTAAGGGTTGTTCCGAATGAGGTACCCGTATTACGCATAGAGGGCGATCTTAACAAGAGGGCTCATGGTATTTATGATATGATGAATGGGATTGGGGCGCATGAGGTTATAATAGAGACCCCGGATCACATAGAGCATATGTCTTCTTTGACATCAGAGCAGATAGCCAAGGTCCTTACAGCATACAAGGAAAGGATCGTGGATCTCGGTGGAGATAAACGTTTCAAGTATGTTTTGATATTCAAGAATCACAAACCAGCGGCAGGCGCGAGTAAGATACGACATTGCAGGAGCCAGCTTATCGCGCTTCCGGCATGTCCTAAGAGCGTAAAAGGGGAATTGGAAGGCGCCAGGAAATATTTTGAGTATAAAGACAGGTGCGTCTTTTGTGACATTGTATCACAGGAGCTTCAGGACAAGAAGAGGCTCATTCTTGATATAGATGGTTTTGTAGCGATAGCTCCTTTCGCGGCAAGGTTTCCTTTTGAGACATGGATATTGCCTAAAAAACATTCCGCGGATTTTACCAGCATCAATAAGGATAATATAAAAGAGCTCGCAAAGGTTTTGAAGGAAGTCCTTCTCAGGATGAATAAGCTTTTATCAGATCCGCCTTATAATTATATAATCCATACAGCGCCATACAGGCGCCCTAAGCAGGGGTATTGGGGTACTATTGATGCTGATTATCATTGGCATATTGAGATAATCCCCCGCCTTACACGAGTCGCGGGGTTTGAGTGGGGCACAGGATTTTATATAAATCCTACGTCTCCGGAAGAGGCAGCTGAATTTTTACGTGAAGTCAGGGTATAAAGAAGGTAAGATGTTTTCTGTTTCAATTAAAAGATACGGGATATAAATTATGGGTGAACTGCGTCTCGATCCAATGACAGCAAGATGGGTTATTATAAGCACTGAGAAAGACCTTGGCCCCAGCGGGTATGATATTGAAAGCCCTATTATGGGCGGCGGTACTTGTCCTTTTTGTGTAGGTAACGAAAAGATGACGCCTCCTGAGGTTGACGCGGACCGTACACCGGACTCAAAGCCGGATACACCGGGATGGAGCACAAGGACAGTGCCTAATAAGTTTCCCGCGTTGAAGAATGAGCCTAATATCGATAGAACCGGTGTTGGTATGTTTGATATGATGAATGGTGTTGGCGAGCATGAGGTTATCATTGAATATACGGATCATAACAAACAGCTTGCTGACCTGGATATAGAACAGATAAAAAAGGTTGTATATGTCTATAAGAGAAGGTCTATAACATTAGGCAGTGACGACAGGTTTAAATATGTTTTAATATTCAAAAATTACGGTTTGGCAGCAGGGGCGTCTTTAGAGCATAGCCATACGCAGCTTATATCTCTTCCTGTCGTACCTAAACGGGTCATGGAAGAGCTTGAATGTGCCCATAAGTATTTTGATTATAAGGAGAGGTGCTTATTCTGTGATATACTTAAGCAGGAACAGGATTATCGCAATAGGCAGATATGCGAAAATGATGACTTCATGGCATTCTGCCCCTTTGCTTCGCGCTCTCCTTTTGAGATATCAATAATTCCAAAAATACACCAGGCATACTTTTCTGAGATCGCACAGAAGCAGATAGAGAGTTTCGCGCGGATATTAAAAGAGATTCTGATGAGAATGAAAAAGGCGTTGAACAATCCGCCGTATAATTTTATTGTGCATACTACTCCGCTTAATGGAAATTCTGATGTGCAGGAGTACTATCATTGGCATGTCGAGATTATACCCAAGTTAAACAGGATAGCGGGTTTTGAGTGGGGTAGCGGGTTCTATATCAACTCCACATCGCCTGAGACCGCGAGCAGGTATTTGAGAGAAGTAAAAATATAACGCGAGAAGAAAGCAACTCTTTGGCTGGATAAGGCTATGGATTACATTTTCTTCAAAAATTCAAGGAGGCTAAGATGGCAGTAAAAGTAGGCATTAATGGTTTTGGTAGAATTGGGCGTAATGTATTCAGGGCAGTTCTTGAACAAGGTATCAAGGATATCGAATTTGTAGCGGTTAATGACTTAACAGATGCCAAGACGCTGGCGCATCTTTTAAAATATGATTCAAATTTTGGAATATTACCATACGATGTAAGCGTGGAAGGAGACTCGATAGTTGTTAACGGCAAGAAACTTCAGGTGCTAGCTGAAAGAGATCCCGCGAATCTACCCTGGGCTAAACTCGGCGTAGAGGTGGTATTGGAGTCTACAGGTATTTTCCGTGACGCGGAGAAAGCCGGAAAACATATCACAGCTGGCGCGAAGAAGGTTATTATTTCCGCTCCAGGAAAAGGTGATATCGCGACATTTGTTCTTGGCGTAAATGAAGATAAGTATGACGCCCAGAAGGACAATATAGTATCTAACGCGTCATGCACCACAAACTGTATAGCGCCTGTGGTAAAAGTTTTGATGGATGCCTTTGGAATAAAGAAGGGCCTTATGACTACAATCCACTCTTATACAAACGATCAGTGCATATTGGATCTTCCGCATAAGGATCTTCGTCGCGGGCGCGCTGCGGCCTTATCAATGATTCCTACTACTACAGGAGCTGCCAAGGCGGTAGGGCTTGTTATGCCTGAGCTTAAGGGAAAACTTGACGGGCTTGCCATAAGAGTTCCTACACCTACTGTCTCTATAGTTGATGTTGTAATGCAGATGGAAAAAGAAGTGACTAAAGAGGATGTTAATAAGGCCTTAAAAGATGCTTCAAATAATAAGTTAAAGGGCATATTGGGTGTGAGCGATGACCCACTTGTATCAATAGATTATAAAAAATGCCCCTTATCTTCTATTGTTGATTCAGAGCAGACATTCTGCATAGGTGATATGGTTAAGGTCCTTTCCTGGTATGATAATGAATGGGGATACAGCTGCAGGGTTGTTGACTTTATAAAATATATGTCGAAATAAGGCAGGAGTTCGTATGAATAAAAAATCAATAAAGGATGTGGATATCGCGGGTAAGCGCGTTCTTATGCGAGTCGATTTTAATGTTCCGCTTGACAAACAGCAGAACATTACAGACGACAACAGGATAAGAGCGGCATTGCCTACTATCAGGTATATTATTGGCCAGAACGCGAAACTGATACTCATAAGCCATCTGGGCAGGCCAAAAGGCAAGGTAGTGCCTGAATTCAGCCTTAAACCGGTTGTTTTACACCTAAGCGCTTTACTCGGAAGGCCGATTAGGATGCTTAAAGATTGTGTAGGCCCGGAGGTTGAACAGGCCGTCTCTTCAATGGGTGATTCTGATGTCCTTTTGCTCGAAAACCTGAGGTTTCATAAGGAAGAGACTGATAATGACCCTGCCTTCGCGAAAAAACTGAGCTTGCTAGGGGATATATTTGTCAATGATGCTTTTGGCACATGCCACAGGGCTCACGCGTCTACTGAAGGTGTTACGCATTATCTCGAGTCAGTATCGGGATTTCTTGTCGAAAAAGAGATAGAATATTTTCATAAGATACTTACCCAGCCCGAAAAACCATTTGTTTTTCTTTTAGGTGGGGCAAAGGTCGCTGACAAGATACCTGTTATTGAAAATATGATGGATAAGGCAGATACAATAATAATCGCGGGTGCAATGGCTTATACATTCATGAAAGTGGAAGGCGTGGATATAGGCCTATCGCGCTTTGAGCCGGAGATGACAGATATTGTGAGGGCTATACTTGATAAGGCAAAGGCCAAGGGCATTGAGATAATACTGCCCATAGACCATGTTGTTACTGATAATATCGAGACCGCTGTTCACGTGCAACCCACAGAAGGCGAGGCTATACCTGAAGGATGGATAGGGGTAGATATCGGCCGTAAGACAATAGAGTTATTCAAGGGTGTATTATCCAAGGCAAAGACTATTGTTTGGAACGGGCCTGTTGGCATCTTTGAAAATGATAGATTTGCTCATGGAACAAAGGCCCTGGCAGGGATTATCTCGGATTCATCCGCGATATCTGTTATAGGTGGCGGTGATACAGCGGCAGCGGTCGCGAAATTCGGTGTATCAGATAAGATGTCGCATATCTCAACTGGTGGTGGCGCCTCTCTTGAGTACCTTGAGGGCAAGACATTGCCAGGCATAGCGGCCCTGAGTGATAAGTAGATATTAAATATAATATTCGTCGTGCGTTGTGCGTATTGTGTATTGCGTGAAAATGTGCCATACTATATACGCTATACGCATTACGCATCACGCAATACGAGACATTTAAAAAAACGAGGAGTTATGAGAAGACCAATTATTGCTGGTAACTGGAAAATGAATAATACGATAAAAGAGGCCGTTGAATTGGTAAACGGCTTAAAGCGTGAGTTAGTTGATGTTAATTCAGTTGATATAGTAGTCAGCCCCCCGTTTACAGCGTTGTCTGATGTAAACGAGCTTATTATGGATTCTAATATTAAGCTTAGCGCGCAGAATGTATATTGGCAGGAAAAAGGAGCTTTTACCGGTGAGGTCTCAACCGCTATGTTAAAGGACGCTGGATGTTCCTATGTGATAGTTGGCCATTCCGAGAGAAGGCAGTATTTTAATGAAACAAACGAGACGGTAAACAAGAGGCTTAAGGCGGCCCTGGCAGGCAAGATGCAGGTTATTGTCTGTGTGGGCGAGGTATTAGAAGAGCGTGAAGCTAACAAGGCCTTTGATGTTATAAAGGAACAGGTTCAAGGTTCGCTCCAGGGTATTTCAAGCCTTGATATAAATAATGTTGTTCTGGCCTATGAGCCTGTCTGGGCCATAGGGACCGGAAAGACAGCCTCAGCGGAACAGGCGCAGGAGATCCATCATTATATAAGAGGCCTCTTGAAGGATATCTTTGATGAGGAGAGAGCGTCTGAGGTCAGGATACAGTACGGCGGAAGTGTAAAACCTGATAATGTAAAAGAACTGATGCAAAAAGAGGACGTAGATGGCGCGCTTGTAGGAGGCGCTAGCTTAAAGATAGATTCATTTAGCGCTATCGTGAAAGGAGCGGTATAATAGCATGTATACTACTGTGCTCATATTACATGTAATTGTCTCACTTATATTGATTGCGGTTATTCTTTTCCAGGCGGGAAAAGGCGGAGGCCTCGCAGATACCTTTGGCGGAGGAGGAGGTGGTGGTGGTTCACAGACTACTATCTTTGGACAGAAGGCATCGGATTTTCTGACTAAGGCAACAGAGGTAAGCGCGATACTCTTTTTGTGTACTTCATTATCCCTGGCTTTTTTATCCAGTAGGAGGAATAAGTCTATAATGGAAAACGCCCGGATAGCGCCTGTTACGCAAAGGTTTCAGGGCAACGAGAAGAAGGTCACGGTAAAAAAGGTAAAGATTGATCCTAAGACCGGAAAAGAGACTGTTGTATCGGAAGAGACCCATTCTGTCAAAGAAGAAGAGAAGAACAGTTTTTCAGGTAAATAATCCTTAAACTAGTTTTTTTGAATAAAAACTAGTCGCTGT
>CAZGAS010000066.1:0-5721 GCA_964523875.1 uncultured Planctomycetia bacterium
CATTGTCATAAGGCAGTACCCGCCAAATAGAGGGCCCGCTAGTATGAGCAATGTAAATAGAGATATGACCTGGAAAAGTAGAACTGAAAGCAACAACATTAATACATTAACCTTATATATCTCCAGCGCATCTGTAAAACATTTACTTATATCAAGCTGTTTTCCTTCCATCATCTGTCTCCAATCTGTCCTCATTCCAACTCATAGATTACCTAACTTTGGTCAGGTTAATATCTATTGCGCTAAAACGAAAACAATTTGATTTACCCTAAAACCTTAATGTTGCACCTGCGGAAAACGCGGTCTCATCTATAAAACGGCCTTCCAGATTTACTGATAGAGAATCAAATGCCAGTACATCAAGTCCGGCAAATATACCAAAATTTGATTTTGGATTAAAATCATACTGATATGACTTACCAAGGACTACAGCCTTAGCTGAACCGCTCGCGTCTGAATATTTAACACCCGCATAAGGAGAGAACGTATCAAACTGATACGAAACACCTAACGCGACCTGCCATTCGTCACAATTATATTTCTTCTCTGTAAGCTGGGCATCTGTTGAATTATATATTTCGTCGTTTACCTTAACCTTATCTACGCCAAGATCTGAACTCCTGTATTTACCATCTATGCCTACGCGAAGCGTTGCCTTATTATCTGCGTATTGGACATCTTTCTCGTATATAACAGCTGTACCGCCTACACCCCATGCAAGGTCTGTCTTCGTATCCCACTCCACTTGATCGCTGGAGATCTTATATTTCTGGTCAGCTTCCGCGCCACCTATAAGTCCGTATACGAATGCCTTATCAGCTATTGTTACTCCAGCCTTACCGCCATAAAAGAAGTATTCTGTATCTTTTGCCTGATGCTTCATATTGCGATCGGAATTCAGGTCTACCTCGGCACCAAGAATAAAACCAAACTTACTATTTTCATCTTTAATAATCAGGCCTTTCTTTAATGTGCCCGGAGCCCCTATATTTCCTACAGGCATAGCATAAGATGGAATTGTGCTGGCTACAACAGCAAAACATACAACATATAGCAATAAACGCTTCATGCATCCCTCCCTTTTTTTATGCGGATATATTGTGACAAATAATCTCAGGATTTATGCGGCGCAATAATCCCCTTAAGACTGTACCAGGACCTATCTCTAAAAAAGTATTGATTCCGCGGGAAACAACATTCTTTATAGATTCTTCCCAAAAAGTTGTTGAGCTAACCTGATCCACAAGATTTTCCTTTATCTGATTCGGGTCATCCTGCGCAAATGTCATTACATTGCTAACAACAGGGATCTTTGGCGGCAACACTACAACATCTTTAAGCGCCTTTTTAAGCGCGTGAGAAGCCTCTGCCATAAGGGTCGAATGAAACGGGCCGCTTACATCAAGCATCATTGCCCGCTTCGCGCCTTCTTCCTTTGCCTTTAAAACAGCCTCATCAATAGCAATTGTAGAACCAGAGACAACTATCTGTCCCGGGCAATTTAAATTCGCTATCTCCGCGCCTGTTTCCTGACATATCTGTTTTGCCTTATTCAGGTCAAGGCCAAGTATAGACGCCATCTTACCGGGGTTTTTCCTTGACGCGTCTTCCATAAGCTGGCCTCGTAAACGCACCAGTTTTACCGCGTCGCTAAATAATAACGATTCCGCAGCAACCAGGGCTGTATATTCTCCCAGGCTAAGGCCCAATGTTACCTGAGGCGTAAACTCTGACCTCTCCAATAGATGGGCGCGTAAAACCGCTATAGAGGTAACAAGTATCGCTACCTGGCAGTTTTGCGTCTTTGTCAATTCCTCAGCAGGCCCCTCAAAACAGAGACGGGTTAAATCAAATTTTAATATATCATTCGCCTGATTAAATGTCTTCTTGACAATATCATGTTTCTCGTAAAGAGACTTACCCATACCAACAAACTGCGCGCCCTGTCCCGGAAATATAAAAGCTGTCTCTACCATTGCAGGACTATTGACCCCCACGTAAAGCCGGCTCCAAAAGCTACAAGCACAACAATATCTCCCTTTTTAATCTTCTTCTCCTTGACCGCTTCGCAAAGAGCGATGATAGTAGACGCAGCTGAAACATTACCATACTTGGCAACATTAAGATATACCTTATCTTTAGGAAGGCCTATTCTCTGCCTGACAGAATTTATAATCCTTATATTCGCCTGATGCGGAATTAGAAGGGATATGTCCTTGCATCCTAAATTAGCGTCACAAACAGCATGTGTCGCGGCATCTGTCATAAGCCTCACAGCGGATTTGAAAACCTCTGTGCCGCTCATCTTAATATAGTGAAGTTTATCTTTAAGAGTATCCTTTGAGGCAGGGTTGCGTGAGCCACCTCCCGGCAGATATAACAGGTTAGCAAGATCACCATCCGCTCCAAGATAGTGCGACAATATTCCACCTGAAGCTACAGGCTGCAATATAGCGGCCCCAGCGCCATCACCAAATAGTACACACGTATTTCTATCTGTATAATCTGTAACTGATGTAAGTACCTCAACACCTATAACGAGGGCATTTTTGTACATGCCTGAATCTATAAAATGCCTTGCCGTGACTAAGCCATATATAAAGCCTGAACAGGCCGCGCCCATATCAAAACAAGCCGCATTCTTCGCCCCTATCTTTGATTGTACAAAACATGATGTTGACGGAAATGGCATATCAGGTGTTATGGTGGCGACAATGATTAATTCAATATCTTCGGGCTTAAGTTTTGCTGATTCGAGGGCTTTTTTCGCGGCCTTAGCGGCAAGGGTGCTTGATGGTGTACCAGGTTGCGCGACCCTACGCTTTTTAATACCTGTTCTGGTAGTTATCCATTCATCAGATGTATCAACCATCTTTTCAAGATCCTGATTCGTAAGCACCTTTTTAGGTACATACATACCAAGACCTGTAATACCAACCTGCTTCTTTTTTGTCATCTAATGAGATCCTTTCTACAATGCGATAGCATCCATAATATGCTGATTTACCTGAAGTTCCACAAACGCCGCCGCTTCTCTTATAGCGTTCTTTATAGCCTTAGCAGAAGAACCTCCATGTCCAATAATGGTAACACCGTTTACACCCAGAAGGGGGGCACCGCCATATTCAGAATAATCTATCTCCTTCTTCAGGGCATTAAACGCGGGCATACTAAGAAACGCGCCAATCTGTGTTATTATGCCTTCTTTCAATTTTCTTTTTAGGAATATGCTAAGGGTATGCGCCAACGACTCTGAAACCTTCAAGACTACATTGCCAACAAATCCGTCACAAACTATAACATCGTATTCACCTGTGTAAATATCTCCGCCTTCAACATTACCTATAAATTTCAATGCGCTGGAATTGAGCAGCCTGTGGGTCTCTTTAATGAAATCTGTACCCTTGGCTTCTTCCCCCCCTACATTTAAGAGCCCAATTTTTACAACCTTCTTATTGAGCAAATACCTTTGCAGGGCGTCACCCATGATACCGTACTGTAAAAGATGTTCCGGCTTTGGATTAATATTCGCACCAACATCAATAAGTACACAGAGGTCTTTTAAGGTAGGGTATATCATGCTGATACCGGGACGATATACACCCTTTAAAAGGCCCAGCCTGAGAGCCACTGCGCATACAACAGCTCCTGTATTACCAGCTGAAACAAACGCGTCAACCTTGCCATCACGCAACAGCCTTGCCCCTACGTTTACGGAAGAATCTCTTTTCCTGCGAACACTTAATGCCGCTGGTTCATCCATGCCAATAACCTCAGAGGCATGGCATACAGATATACTCTTCGGCGCGTTAACACCTTTCTTAAAGAGTTCTTGTTGGATTATCGTATTATCTCCAACAAGAACAATATCATATCCAAACTCTCGGGTAGCCAAAACCGCCCCCTCTATATTGACATATGGTGCATCATCACCGCCCATCGCGTCTATTGCGATACGCATATCTTTTATGGCTCCTTTACTTCTTAGGTTTCTTGGTTTTCTCTTTTTTGATTATCACCTGCCTGCCTTTATAATAACCGCAATTTGAGCATATATGGTGCGGCAGAACCGTATGGCTGCAATTAGAACATTTCGTAACAGATACCTCATCAAGCTTGTAATGTGTGCGCCTCTTTCTGCCCCTTGTTTTTGAATGTCTTCTTTTTGGTGTACTCACTTTTTTACTACCTCCATTTAACTTGTATTGGTAATTTTACTCTTTGTTTTTACATTTTAAGGATTAATCAGCTCTTAGATAATCCTTAGCCCTTAATCCTCGCAGCTTAACGCTACTTACCGATCTCTACTATTTTATTATGGCTTGTCCTTCCCGCGACAATACGGATATCAGCTTTCCTAACCTTGTAATATTCCGCTAAGATCCCTATAAGTGTCTTATTGGCTTTTCCGTCAACCGGCGCCTGCCTGATATAAACCTTCAAATTACCGTCAGGTGCCTGAATAACCTCTTGCCTTGATGACCTGGGATGGACATTACAAGAGATCTTCACCTTAACCGTAAAGCAAAATCAGTAAGGGTGCGAACCAGAAAACCCTGAATAAATATTAATAAAAGAACCGCTATAATAGGCGATATATCAATAGCCCAAAACTGCATTCTAAAGGCCCTTCTTATAGGGGCAAGAATAGGGTCTGTTGTCCTCTGCAAAAACTGCACAATAGGATTAAAGGGATCGGGATTTACCCAACTCACTAATGACCTTATAATGATAATCCAGTAAAGAAGCGTAATGACAATGTCAAGAAGACGCGCTATGCTTAATAATAAATTTCCCAAAATAAACATCTATCTAACCCCCTTCTACTGAAAAGAAACCGCTTGTAAACTATTTGTACAAGAAGGTTCCTTACGGTATTGATTTATACTTTTCCAATACCGCAAGAAAGCTGCCTTGACCGCTTAGCAGCTGCCTTCAGCGCTGCTTTTACAGCAGCTGTAAACCCTTTTTTCTTAAAAACCTTTAATGCCGCCTGGGTTGTTCCGCCTTTTGATGTCACATTCTCACGCAAGACTGAAGGCTCTCCCGCTAAAGAGTACTGCAATAGGCTTGCTCCAAATGCTGTCTGTGTAACAAGCTTTAACGCTGTATCCCTCTTTAAACCCAGGCATCGAGCTGCGTCAACCATAGCTTCCATAAGCAAAAAAAAGTAGGCTGGCCCACTTCCTGATACAGCGGTTATAGCGTCCATATCTTTCTCATTGACTAATATCGTCTCTCCAATAGAAGAGTAGATACCTTCCGCTATATTTATATCAGACCTTTTAAGCCCGGCCTTAGCAGAAATCGCGGTCATTGCGAAACCTATTAACGCGGGGGTATTAGGCATTACCCTTATTACCCTTTTCGCGCCTGTCTTCTTCTTTATGAAATCTATTGTAACACCTGCCGCTTTTGAAACAATAAGCTTTGTCCTGGCAACTTCAGCTATATCACTAAGCACAGTAGCCATGTCCTTAGGCTTAATAGCCAGGATAATTATATCACAATTTTTAACAGCATCAATATTTGAAGCAGTAACCTTTACGGAATAATTCTTTTTTATAAATCTCAATCGTGGTTCACTATTATCAGATACAATAATATGGGATCTGGTAAATACTTTCTTGGAAATAAGGCCTTTTAATAAAGCCTCACCCATGTTTCCACAACCTATTATCGCTATTCTCTTATTCACTAATGCCTTCTTATATTCAATAT
>CAZGAS010000067.1:0-5711 GCA_964523875.1 uncultured Planctomycetia bacterium
GAGGGGCATGGAAATATAGTTATAAATATTAAAAAGGGAATTATCGAAAAATGCGAGCTCCAGATAATCGAGGCACCGCGGTTTTTTGAGGCTATGGTACGGGGAAGGAGTATATTTGAGGTCCAGCATATAACATCGCGTATATGCGGAATATGCTCAACAGGCCATTGCATGGCATCGATAAAGGCGAGTGAAGCCGCGGCAGGGTTTAAGCCTTCAGAGCAGACCAACGCCTTTAGAAAGCTTCTCTTGCATTATGAAACATTTGATAGCCATCTTTTACATATATACTTTCTTGTCGCGCCGGACGCGATGGGCGCAAAGAGTGTACTGCCGCTTGTTGCGACACACAAGGGTGTAGTACTTCGGGCTCTGAGAATGAAAAAACAATATAGCGATCTGTGCGACATACTTGCCGGAAGGCATACGCACCCGATAACATGTTGTCCGCGGGGCTTTACAAAGCTTCCGACGCAAAAAGAACTAAAGACGATGAGGGATATCCTAAAGTCTCAGGAAGATGACCTCATGATTACGGTAGATACTATAAAGTCCTTAGCGCCTAAACTTCCCGCTTTTGAACGGGAGACAGAGTATATCGCTTTAACCCATCCTGATGAATACGCTTTTTTAGATGGCGATATAGCCTCAACAGATATCGGCGGCGCTATAAAGCCTTTGGATTACAAACAGGCGATCCATGAATATCATGTTGCGTACAGTACATCAAAGCATTCTAAGAATAAAAGAGGCTCTTACATGGTTGGCGCCTTGGCAAGGATGAATATCAACTTTGATAAGCTTAATAAATCAGGAAAGTCTGTAGCAAATACACTTGGGTTTAAAACGCCTTGCTATAACCCATATATGAATACAGTCGCGCAGCTTATCGAGATAGCCCATTGTTATGCTGATTCTTTGGCTATCATAGAGCGCTTTATCAGGGATGGCGTGGATTATGATGAGGTTGTAAGTTCGTGGCCAAGGGTAGATGAAAAGGAGGCCTTTAGCTGTAATGCCGGAAAGGGCGTTGGAGCGATAGAGGCGCCGCGCGGACTTCTTGTTCATGATTATGATATTGACAGCAAGGGTATTGTTAATAACGCTAACTGTGCGATACCTACAAACCAGAATTTAGCGAATATAGATCTTGATCTTAAGAAACTGGTTCCTGAGGTCATTAAGAAACCTAAGGAAGAGATTACGCTTTTAGCGGAGATGCTGGTAAGGGCATATGACCCGTGTATATCATGCTCGTGCCACATGCTGAATGTAGAATTTAAATAATATTATAACCTGCTAATGCCAAAAAGAACACTCATTATAGGTATTGGCTCTATCCTTCAGGGTGATGACGGGATAGGCCCTCGCGTTATAGACAGGTTGGAGCAGGGGCCCCTTTCTCCGGGTGTCAAACTGGAGAGGGGGGACCTGTACGGCCTGGACCTCCTGAAATACTTCACTGACTTTGATCGCGTTATCATAATAGACGCGGCAAAAATGGGCAAAACGCCCGGTACCATCAAGGTCTTTTCTCCCGCACAGATAAAAAAGGCTTCTTTCGATGATATCTTTTCCAGCCACGGGATAGGGCTATTAGAGACCTTGACGCTCGCGCAAAATCTGGATATGAATATAGATGTAAGAATAATCGCGATAGAGCCGAAAAATATTGGACACAGTCTGGAACTTAGTGATAAGATAGAGGCGTGTATACATAGAATAATAATACAAGTAAAGGAGGAGTTACAGGTATGAAGAAACGCATGCTCCCTGTTATCATGCTAGCTATGTTTTTTTCAGTGGCAACGCTTTCTATCGCCGGCGAAGAACCAACAAAGGCAGAGCTCCTTAAGGAGCTAAAGGAATTGAAGTCAAGAGTGGCTGCGCTGGAAAATGCCCTTACGCAGGTCAAGGAAAAAGAAGATAAGTAGCCTTTGACAAAGTCTATGGAGGTAGATATAGAAAAACGCGTGGAAAAGCATGTCCTTGGCAAGATAGAGGACGATATAAAGAATAAGGCAGCTATTAATTCGCTGGGGCTTAAGTTAGGCATAGCTGCGACAATGATTGTGCAGGGCGGCATTGACGCGAATCGTGTTTCTGATAATAAAGATGATGTAACTGCCGGCAGTTACCAGGTTGATATCCAGTTTGAAAAAGAGTTTCAGGATTATGGCTATGGTTTTGCGCAGATAGAGGCCGGAGATGGTGTTGGTGTTATGGATTCACTTGAAGTATTTTCTAATGTTGATAACAACAATGACGATACAAATAATAATGTGGAGCTTACCAAATTCTGGTACGAGCAGCTTCTTTTTGATAAACAGATATCACTCGCGGCAGGTAAATGGGATCCGACAGATGTTGTTGATACAAACCTGTTAGCAGGCGATGACTCAAGGCAGTTCCTAGCGGAGATATTTAATAATGCCCCAACATTTGACAGGCCAAGCAAGGCCCCCGGCATATGGGCCAGGGTCAGGCCGAAGGACCTGCAATGGTTGGAATTACAGGCGCAGGTTTTTACGGGTGACGGGGAATGGGATAATATGGCCGATCATCTTGAAGTTACGCCGGAGGTGACATTTAAGCCTAAGTTTGGGGATGGCCTTATAGGAAATTATAGGGTTTATGGCTGGTTAAGAAACACAAATTATATTAAATGGAGTGACCCTACTGATACATCGGAGAATAGGTACGGGCTTGGAGTTAGTATTGACCAACAGGTTACAGATGTTCTTGGAGTCTTTGGCCGTTATGGCTGGGCTGATCCCGATCTCTATGATCCTGAAGTTACCTCATCCAGCGGCGCTAATTTTTCTATTGAGCATACCTGGTCAGCAGGTTTAGCGGTTTCTGGAAAATTATGGGGCAGAGAGAATGACCATCTGGGCTTAGCGTGCGGTATGGTGATGCCGAGTGATGAGTATAAGAAGTATGGCGGGGTGGGCCTTGAGGCTGATGATGAGGGCCATGCGGAGCTTTATTACAGTTGGTACGTAAATCGATATTTCGCATTCTCCCCGGATCTGCAGTTTGTATGGAACCCTTTTGGCAATGATTATATTGTAGACGGGGAACGAAGGGATCAGACTATAACTGTTATAGGTTGCAGAGGCCACCTTGATTTTTAAAGGGGGACGGTTTTAAAGGGGGCACCCCTTTCAGTTTGTAAACAGTCTCTTTCGAACACTATGAAAGTACTCATAACAGGAGCAACAGGTTTTATAGGTAAAAGGTTATCAGAACGCCTTGTGCAGAGGGGCAATGAAGTTATCTGTACAGGGCGTATGCTATCTAAGCTAGGTTCCCTCCTAGATAAAGTAAGTCCAATACGCTTAGATATAGAAAACCTGAGCGCGTTAAGAGACGTATTGGCCAGGACAAGGCCTGATATAGTATTTCATTGCGCCGCGCTTGTAGATAACTCTTCTCTTGATAAGCTTATGCGTGTTAACAGGGATGGCACCCGTAATCTTCTCGATGCCTGTGCTAAGGAATCGATAGAAAAAGTAGTATACTTAAGCTCAATTGCGGTTATAAGTGGTAATTCCCAAACCCCGCTTACTGACAATCTTCCTTATAGCGCTACAAATCGATACGGAGTCTCTAAGATAGAAGCGGAAAAGATAGCGCTCTCTTATCGGAAAGAGGGGCGAAAGATAGCCATTATAAGGCCTGTTATGGTTTATGGTGAGGATGAACCGCATCTTTTCGGGCTTTTGTCCAGTCTTATCCGATGGCGCGTGCTTCCTATTGTGGGCCCGGGGCATAACAGGCTCCAGCTTGTTTGTGTGGATAACGTAGTGGACCTTATGATGCTTGCCTTAGATAGGAACGAGACATATGAAGGAACATATATTATCGCGGATAAAGAGGCATTAAACATTAGGGAACTTTTTGAGTATATGGCAAAGGTCCAAGGCGCCAGAGGCCCTTTTATTATCCCTGAGAACCTGGCATCTCTTTTAGCGCTAATACCGTTTATAGGACGTAGGTTATCATTCTTTGGAAAAGACAGGGCCTATAGTATACAGAGGATAAAGGAGAAATTAGGATACGTTCCAAGAATATCAGTATATGACGGTTTGAAAAAGGCTCTTCTCTCGTATGGCAAAAAAATTTAATCCCCCTAAAAAAGATATATTAGAGCAGGTTGTCGCTGACAAAAAGGGAAATATATATACTATCCCCTATCTTCAGGCCACTGGCATGAAAGGGGGGTTATTTTTTAAGCTCTCCAAAAAAGATATTATTGAACTTCCCCATAGCAGTGAGTTATTTATCATGCCGCAAAGGCTTGCTGTTAGCTATTCCCACGAGGCAGGAGGCCTTGTAGCAGTAGCTAAGAATCCGTTTTCCGAAAAAGAAGAACCTTGTTTCGCGGTTTCCGCTTTTATCTCACCGGGATATACCATAACATATAATGCCTCATATGTAGAAACGCCGGATTCAAAAATTTTACCGCTTTTCTCGTATGCCGCGGTCTGTTTTTACAGGAACAAATTTTATGTTTCAGCTATAAGGGTAGATAGGGAGTTACGCCAGGATTTACGCTTTATGGATATCAAAAAAGTAAAAAAAGGCATACAACCGACAAGAAGGCTCTTTCCTAAAAACAGGCTTTTTACACATCTGGAAAAGTGCGCTCTCTGCTATAATTGCCCTGCCGCGAAAAATCTTTTTCTTAAAAGGTATGAGGGCCCGCTTCCTACTTCACCAACATGCAATTCACGCTGTATAGGATGCATATCGTATCAACCGGATAAGAAGTGTCCAATAACACAGCCTAGAATAAAATTTGTGCCTACACCGAAAGAGATTGCCCAGGTGGCGCTTTTTCATATAGGCAATGTAAAGGATCCGGTAGTAAGTTTTGGACAGGGATGTGAGGGTGAGCCCCTTTTATCTGGCAGTGTTATTGAAGACGCTATAAAGATTATACGAGCTAAGACAGGCAAAGGCATTATAAACATTAATACAAACGCTAGCAGGCCGGAGATAGTCAAAAGGTTGCTTAAAGCAGGCCTGAACAGTATTCGAGTAAGTATAAATAGCGCGCAGGAGAAGTATTATAGCAGGTATTACAGGCCAAAAGGTTACAGGTTCAGCGATGTGCTTAGATCTATAAAAATAGCCAAGGATATGGGTGGTTTTGTATCACTGAATTATCTGGTTTTACCCGGTTTTACTGATTCTGAAGAAGAATTTATCTGTTTTAGTAAATTCTTGCGCGCGCATAAGGTTGATATGGTCCAACTGAGAAATTTGAATATTGACCCCATGTACTATTTTAAGGAGATAGAATTTTCACCTGATATCGATAAGTTATATGGTATCAGGGAAGTTGTTAGCGCCTTAAAAAAACAATTTCCACGTCTTATGCTTGGCTATTTTAACCCCTCAAGAAGCAGAATCACCCGTTTTAAACACGCTACATAAGAATACTATTCTAAATGTTCCGCAGACCTTGGCGTAATTTTCGCAGGAGCGCTCGAAAACCCCAGCGTGGTTTTCTCGTTTTGTTTTGTTACTCATTTATATAACTTAAACAACATGGAAAAACCATGCCATTCGTAACAAAAAAGTCCTGCTATAATCACCCCAAGGTCTGGGGAAAATCCACGTTCATGCGCAATTGCTGCAACACCATTTTGAATCTGCTACCAAAATATTATATTTACATATCTATAAGTAATAGTGTATAA
>CAZGAS010000068.1:0-5526 GCA_964523875.1 uncultured Planctomycetia bacterium
CAGGATAGCTATATCCTCAAGCATAGCCTTTCTTCTATCACCATAACCCGGCGCCTTTACAGCCGCGCATGTAAATGTACCGCGTAGCTTATTAACTACTAATGTAGCTAATGCCTCACCTTCAATATCCTCCGCGAGAATAAGCAACGGTTTTCCTGTCCTTGCTATCTTCTCCAATAAAGGAAGCATATCCTTCATAACCGATATCTTCTTTTCGTGGATAAGTATATAAGGGTCTTCCAACGACGCCTCCATCTTATCGGCATCAGTTACGAAATAAGGTGAAAGATAGCCCTGATCAAACTGCATACCCTCTACTACGTCAAGTGTTGTTGCCATTGACTTTGCTTCTTCAACAGTAATTACACCATCTTTGCCTACCTTTTCCATGGCGTCCGCTATAAGCTTGCCAATAGTGTTGTCACCATTTGCGGAGATAGTCGCGACCTGTGATATCTCTGTATGTCCTTTTACAGGCTTTGCTATAGAATTAATATGCTCAACAACAATAGCAACCGCCTTTTCAATGCCCCTCTTTAATGACATAGGGTTTGCGCCTGCAGTTACGTTCTTTAAACCTTCGCGGAATATAGCCTGGGCAAGTATAGTAGCCGTTGTTGTGCCATCACCCGCGATATCTGAAGTCTTTGACGCTACCTCTTTTACAAGTTCCGCGCCCATATTTTCATATGAATCTTCAAGTTCTATCTCTTTCGCTACTGTTACGCCATCCTTTGTTATGGTAGGCGAACCGAACTTCTTGTCAAGTACTACATTACGTCCCTTCGGGCCTAAAGTTACTTTTACAGCATCGGCAAGCTTATCAAGACCGGCCTGTATCTTGCGTCTCGCCTCATCACTATATGAAATCTGTTTAGCCATTTGTTTTATTCCTCCTTATCGTATAAGTACGATATGTTAAAATTTACACCTTATTTATTGATTATTGCTAATATATCCTCTTCCTTGACAATAAGCATATCTTCACCCTCGACTCTGATTTCGGTACCGGAATACTTACCATACAAAACCTTGTCACCAACCTTCACTTCTACTGTTATCGTCTTGCCATCTTCTACTTTACCTTTACCGACTGCTATTATTTTGCCTTCCTGCGGCTTCTCTTTTGCGCTATCTGGCACAATAATACCACCTGCTGTCTTCTCTTCAGCTTCTAACGGCTGCAAGAGCACTCTGTCCCCTAATGGTTGTACATTAGCCATATCTACACCTCCTATGTATGTTTTAGGCTTTTGTTAGCACTCTTATCTAATGAGTGCTAATTCATTTTTACTATTATCCACCCTTTAAAAACACGGGATTTTTTCCAAGAGAGTGTATATTACCAGATTTCCTGAGCTTGTCAAGTATTATTTTTGCATGATTTACGCGAACGCAGTGAGAGCAAATCATATGCAAAAATTATATCCTGATGATGCGATGCGCAAGAGTATCAGAAGGATCTCAAATGCTAGATTCTTCACTTCGTTCAGAGTGACAGAGACTGTAATTTATGCAAATAAAAAAAGGGATAAATTATATGTGAAAATTATACCCTGAGTCCATATGCTTTCTTATAAAAGCAATAATAAGAACGAGAGATCTTTGCCTAGAGCAGTATTATTTTGAGGTTGCTGAAATATTAGGTTATCGAGCTGCTTGCAATGTAAAGATATTCGCAAATTTCCACTCTCTATTTCTTTTCCTTACATATTTCTAATCCCTTTCATCAAAAATACAGATCTTTGAGGCCTTCATTATAGGAGATTATTCCCATTTAAAGCAGTCCAATTATAACAGGGTTCAAAAAGCTTCACTCTGCATGACTACTCTTCTAAACGCTGCTTAACTGCATTTAGCATTACTTTTTTACTAAGTAATTTTAATTCCGCTTTATCTTCCAAAAATCTTCCAACATCTTTTTGCACAGCTTCAAAATCTATATCTGTTAAGCGTTGCGATATAAATCCCCCGATATTCTCTTTAGTTATTAATAAATCTTTTGCCTGTGTCTGCTTAATAGCGTTATTCAATAAGTCAAGATTAGGCATTACCCCTTTTCCTAAGTACCAAAGGAGATCATAAAAATCCCTGCCCTTAGTAAAGCCTCTAAAAAAGCAAGCATGGAGCTTTCCCGCGAACAAAGATGGCAAACTATAATGCGTAATATTTAATAGATATGATTTATTAACTACGCTATTTTCAATGTCCCATCCTTTTGGCGGATTTGAATCTACCTCGAATTTAATTGAAAGCTTCTGATCATCAAGATTAGATACCCCAATTGCTTTTAACAGTCCTGGAAATCTCAACATGCTTGACTGGACTGTTTTTTGAGTTTTAGTTTTCAATTCTAGGGTTAGTCCATTAAGTTTAATCTCATATTCAATAGCTTGGAAGATATTATTAAAACTATAACTGGCTTTATCAACACTAGAAAAATCCAAATCTTCAGAAAATCGCCTCATATCGTAAATAACCCTGAGCGCGGTACCGCCAACAAAGGCTAACTGTGAAAAATAACCTCTATCATTTATTATTTTTAAGCATAATAGTTGGAGCTCTTCTCGCAACTTATTAATCTTAGCTTCCTGCGTCTGCTCAGATGCAACCTGCTGTTTGAGATATTCAATCATTTTATATTTTCCTCCTCAACCCATATTAATAATGCTTGGCTAATTTCCCGCATCTTCCTGTTATCAAATAATTCAACAAGCATCTTGAGCCTCTCAGGCTTAAGGATATCAATATTCTGAAACCTGTATGAGATCTCAAGTACTTTTTTATAAGGCTGTCTAAATTTTTTCATATTGAAATAAATGAAATCCAGAATAGCTTTTTCAGGTGTTGCCATAAGATAGCTAAAGCCACTCTCATCTTTAAATGCCTCAAATCCTCTATACGCTTTTGGCTTAAGATGAGAATAGGCGAAGTCGGCAAGGCTGTTCTGAAGACTCATAGTTTTTTTTGTTGTTACAGATGTAACATCATAAACACGTTCAGGAATAAGTCCGTAATAGCCTAAGGCATATTCAAGACTAATGTATGAAGGTCCGTACAGTTGATTAGCAATATAAGATTTAGATGCGGTAATCTTCCTATCGCCTTCATTTAAAATATAAATGCCACGCCTTAGCATGATCAGCAGCCCTCTTGCTGACCAGCGGGTCAATTGGTTGCGGATTACCTGCTTATCATTACTATGCAATAGCACATCTCTGCTAAAGATTATTGGTACTTTCATCGCATAATTTTTGAATTCAGAGTACTTCATCTAATACCTATTTTTATGTTTCTATAAATAATCAAAAATGATTATTTTCTGAAATAACTATACACCAGAAAACAATGAATGTCAATAGCTTTAAATTGATTTCCTAAGATTTGACAAAAGTGACTGCTTGTGCTTAAAAACTATTCTTGAGCTATTTTTGCATAGGTAAAACAGGATGCTGCATAAGAACTGGGTTGTTGGGAAATGAAATCGATGGTGTAAACCCTGTTGCCCTAATAGAAGTAAGTATGCCGAGAGCAATAAATGATATCCAGAAGAGTGAAGATAAAAAATAAAAAAGCGTGCTCTTTAAGAGAGGCTTCTTGTCCTCTAGATTTTTCAGTGAATTGAATAGGCCTATTATCGCTATAACAAAAATAAATAGCATAACAAGATGTGAAAGCTTTATTACGCCAAAAACCGAAAGACTATCTGTCCTTAAGAATTCATTGAAGAATCGCATAAACGAGTATAGTGTTATGACACCAAAAAAAGTAGCACCTTTATACTGCCTGAAACGTTTATATTGAATAAACATTGTAATAAATATAGCTAATGCCGCTATCGATGCATACACCTGTGTGGGATGCCTGAGGCCCGGTAATCGATAAAGAGTCACTGCCCATGGCAGATTACAGCAGATACCATAACAACACCCATTCAACAAGCACCCTATACGGCCTATCGCGCGGCTTAACATAAGAAAAGGTACTATGTAATCGGCATTCTTTAAAAAAGATGTCATTGTTATGGCTGAAAATATCCAGAGGCTTATAAATCCTAATATTGGGGCTCCCAAATACGCCATACCAGCCTTGTTTATTATAGTTTCAAGAGAAGATGTCGGATTATCTATATAGTTAATAAGCAGGCCAAATAACCTTGCCCCAAAAAAACCAGCTACAGCAAATAAAACACCAGCACCCAACAATTGTAACCGTGAAAGAGCAAAGTCTTTAGGCCTGAAATAAACCCCGCATATAATTGCTGTAACACAGCTTAAATTCAGACAAAGTGTCCACGCATGTATGCTCAGATTACCTATAGAAATATATGGGTACATATCTCCTATTTACCTGTTTCACTTGGTACGGTGCGGTAGTTTAAAAACTGCCCTTTTACTTTTCGGCGCGTAAATAAAAACAACACTAATAATAGATAAAATATTGAAATTATTTTTACAATAAAGGCGGTTTGATACATCTTTTTAAATACCAATTCGCTATATTCTGCTTTTGTTATAGCATTGTCCAGCCTCAGCTTTTCAGGAATAGTTGTATAGCCAGCCCATATCTTCTCTTGCATGCCTGGAGATGTTCTCATAAATTCTATAGATCTGTTGCTTAAAGGGATTGAAACTGTCAACATATATAGCAGCTGTATTGCTGTAAGCGATAATACCAGCATTCTTGCCCAATTTTTCAATCTGAATATATTAACAGATCCGATTATTAAAAAGATGTTACTTATTATTGAATATACTATAATAAGGATTAAAACCGCTCTTGACAAAATCTGAGAAAACCCTATCGATAGGCTTCCTGTGCCTAAAAGCCTGAATATACTTATCACGATTATAGATAACGCGAAGAATGTAACACCTGCTGATCTTTTTATATATACTGCTTTTGATTTTACGTTTTCCATATATTCCTCCGTTTTTTCTGTTAGATATTTATACCTTGATTTAAATAATCTTTTCAGCGTTGGTTATATATATACTCTACTACATATTAAATTATAATATAATGACGGGTTGTTTTCAAGGCTTTTGTTATCTTTTATCATTAGATAAATAAGGAAAAAGTGAAATCGTATCAGCAGACCTCATCAGCTACAGCGTTAATCAGATCCCTGTCCTTCTTTTTAATCTTTTCGAACTCTGCTGCTATATGGAATATTTTCAAATTTGAATATTTACGAGGTTTATTTTTGCGGACTACTTTACCAATACACCTTATAACATGCGCGGCAAAAGGAAATATAATCCTAAAATGGATATCTGTGCCAACATCTATGTTGTTATTATAATTAAAAAGCATACCATTAGCACTTAGGTCACGGGCAGTTACCATGTCCCATTTGCTGGGGTATCTCTTTGCAAGAATAACCTTTATGGTTCTAAACCATGACATGAAATTTTTATTTATCCTCTTACATCTTCTCTTCTCCTGCATGATTACCACCCCCCTTCATAAGATTGTATATCAATAGTTGGCGCTCACTTAATATTACGCGTTCTGCTCAACAAG
>CAZGAS010000069.1:0-5424 GCA_964523875.1 uncultured Planctomycetia bacterium
GGGTATAAAATATACTATTGGAGGACTTCTACCGGCATAGAAACGGATTTTGTGCTTTATGGAGAAAGGGGTATCAGAGTATTTGAAGTGAAGCGTACTCGCAAAGTCACAACCACGATGTGCAGAGGGTTGAAAGCCTTTTTAGGAGATTATCCTTCTGCGAAAGCTTATCTCCTTTATGGCGGAGACCGCTCAATGAGAGAAGGGGATATTGAGATTATTTCTATAGATTACGCGTTAAAAAATCTCTCATCAATTCTGTAATTAAACAGGCGCTTGTTCGCGAAGTTAAGGTGGAGAACTATTAAGTATTGACTATTATGCAAAAAGCTTACAGAATATAGTTGACTTTGTTACAAAATCAGGACAGATTAAAGAGCATTTACACTGGCTCATAACTGAAACAGCAAAAAAATGAGGTGGATGGCTTAAGTTACAAAGATAAGACTTGACCCCTGTAATTTGTGCAGAAAAAAGAGGTAATTTTGCGGATTGGCAGCAGCAGTAATATAGAGTATAATTATAATAGGATTGAAAAGACAGCAAGGCTTAAGTTACAAAGATAAGACTTGACCCCTTTAAGAGGCGGAAAATGCGAAATAAGAATAAGAGAAAAAACAGGGATTGCGGAATTTACGGGAAAGTAAGTATAATCCTACTTATTTCCCTTTCTCTTTTTATAGGCCTTTCTCTATTTTTTGCTGTTAACAATTTTAGCTCTTATGCCTTAGCAGGCACAAGTGCCTTAGCAGATACAAGCGAAGTGCAGGCAGGGATGACAGTTATTTATAAGTCGCCTTTTATTTGGCGTACCCCGCCAGATACGGGGCAGGCGGATAGAAAAGGCGATTATCTTTTATCTAAGCTTGTCGCGGATGCCGTTCATGAGCTTACAGGCGCGATTAAAGTTTCTGGCCAGATAGAGTCATTAACAGCCACTTGGGAGTTTAAGGGCCAGGTGATTTTAGAAATTAGTGCTGATAATGGTCAAAATTACAGCCCGGTAATATATGGCGTGCCTTTAACATCCGGTTTTATCAGCGGAAATCAGCTTAAATGGCGGGTGACACTTGGCCATGATAGTGAGCTTAGTGAGATAAAGATCGCTTATACTGATACTTCAGGCGTGGCAGGAACTTTTGGAAACCCGGCACTTTCCGGATTTGAATTCAGAAAACCAATATATATTAGCAGAGGACAGTTTCCCGCGGGGACAGTCCCTGGCTTATTCAATTATCAAATAAAGGTAGAGGTAAAAGAGGAAGATATAAGGACAGAGGCTGATTTCGCGGATATCAGGTTTACCGCGACTGACAAAGAGACGCTTCTTTCCCATTATTTAGAGAGTATAACAGGAGATAAGCCAGCCAGGATAGCAACATATTATGTCAAGGTTCCCCAGCTGCCTGAAGGCGGTTTAAAGATATATCTTTATTATGGTAATCCGGATGTGATAGACACGTCAGACGCGGAAAAGGTTTTTGATCTTTTTGATGATTTTAACGAAGAATTGAACCCCTTAAAATGGGAAATAGAGACCAAATTAAACGGGGAATATGATGTGAGTAATTCTCTGCTTAAGTTAGACGCGGCGGGGATTATTTCTAAGGATTACCAGATTGAAGAAGGAATAATTGAATACAGGGCCAAATCAGAGGCAGGTTATGAAGCCAGGGCAATTATCCGGGAAGATAAGGAAAATCCCAGCCTTGCCCAACTTGCCTATTCTTCAAATTACGATGGCGCGGAACACTGCATAGCAATAGGCAATATTGTAAAAGCCAACATCCCTGAGCCTATCTCAGCGGATATCTTTTATGATTACAGGGTGGTTCTTAAGGAAACAGACTTGATTTTTGAAAGATACGCGATACGCGATACACAATACGCGATACGAGAAGCCTTTGTAACCTATGATGATACTAGCGGCCTAACCAAAGGATATGTGGGGCTCGAGACAGGTGGGACAGGTGATGGTGACAGCGTTGCTTATTATGATTGGATAAGAGTGCGTAAATATGCTGAAGCAGAGCCCTCAGTCAGCGCATTAGGGGATGAGGAGAAGGTGTATTTAGCGCAATTTATTAATACTATGGTTGCAGATAATGGTAATCTGGTATTAGCTTCAGCTGAAGGGATTTATTCCTTGTCAGGTACATATATTACTGCGCCGATTTTTACCACCTGCGATATCAAGATGATTATTCCAATGATAAAAGCTGATGACAAAAAGGCATTGGTAGATATCTCCGCAAATGGGGGCATAGATTGGAAAGAGGGCTGCAAAAGCAACAAGGTTTATATTGTTTCAGATGACTTTAAGACAGGAAAACACTTATTACTGCGTGTTAACCTTTCTACTATGGATGTTAGCGCTGCCCAGGAGGTTGAAGAGCTTAAGCTGGAATATTCTATAGCTCCTGTGATAACCTCAACCAATATCCATTGCTCCGGTGCCACAGGCATGCAAGAAATATATATATCAGGGGATACAATAACTGTTAAATGGGATAACTCATCTAAGGGTGATAATAATCCTGATATCTTCTCAGTAAGCTGTAGCTTTGAATCATTCGGCAGTGAGAGCGCGGCCAGGATGTATGATGATAATGATGGTATATATACTGTAAGCTATAAATTGCCTGAAGCGATAGATGCAACAGCGAATATTGTTGTTACAGCTACTAACCTCTGCGGTATAAGTGCCAGTGCCGGCCGTATTCTTACAGCTAATACCTTTCCTGAAGAGGCAGTATTACAAGAAGAAGTAGCAGAGCAAGAGATTGCCATAGATTTAGAGGAAGATTTAGATCTGGAGGAAGATTTGGATATGGAGGAGGAATTGGCAGAGGAAGGTCAGCGCCCGGGCACGCGACTCTATGACGTGGTAGTCAAATTGGGCGATAATTACAATCCTGACCCTGAAGAAGACGCGAGGGGTTGTTATAAGCATGGTGAAATAGTAATAGTCCGGCCTTCAGGCCATTTGTGGTCAGAGACAGAGCGCAGCAGCTTCTTAATAGTCCAGGCCTATCTGACACCAGAAGAGGCCCAAAACCTGACCAAGCCAAAAGAGATAGCCACAGATGAGTTAGATAAGGATGGCAGGCCTGTGATAAAGAAGATAAAAAGAAGGGCCAAGAGGCTTCAATTAGAAAAATTAGGCCTTTCCAAGACAGATAAAAGAAAAGAGAAACTACGCGAGGTAAGTGATCATTTAAAGTTTTCATCCTTGACGCGCGGCGTAATTGAGGAGAAGGAGTAATGAAGGAGAAGTGATAGACGTGAAGACAGACAACGGAATACAGAGGACAGAATACACAGGACAAAGGAAGGATGGCAGAGTATTTGTTATCTGCCTTCTGTCTTCTGTCCTCTGCCTTCTACCCTCTGTTACTGCCTACGCGGCTACGGAATTTGAGAGCACGATTAAACAGGACGGGACAGGGGATTACACCACCCTGGTTACATGGGAAGCGGCAAACCAGTGTGATTTAACAACCAGTGTGGTCTTAAGCCACAACGGCATTACAGGTACTATTGCTGATAACAGTTTTGTCAAGGGCGCTGTTTCAGGCGCTTATGGAACAGTCACCCATTGCACCTACACCCAGATATGTATCAAAGGAATTATTGGCACATTCCAAAATGCTGAGCAGATAAATAAGACCGATGGGCTTAATGGCTCAATCTCAAGCCCGGCTGCTAACGTAACTGCCTCAAGCGCTCCTGATTCTGTGATTGCCGTGGCCAAGATAGACAAAAGCTGGTCAATAGCGGAGAGCTCTGTCATAAACATAGATGGTTGGACTACTTCATCTGATAATTATATCAGGATTTACACCACCTCCAGCGCAAGGCATAATGGGACGTGGAATAATACAGGGATATTTACCCTGGAGGTAACAGCTGCGGCTAATAATACCGATTTAGTAGATATTAAGGAAAATTATGTAAGGATTGAGGGGCTGCAGGTTCATTTAATTAATTCCGGTGACTACACAGGATGCAGCGCTATTAATATGGACCCTCAGGTTGCTACTTCAGAAATTATAGTAAATAATAATATACTTAAAGGTACGATTAGCGGGACTAGTTCTGAGGCGATAGGAATTTATGGAAACAATGCTGATATTACTGCTAAAGTCTATAATAATCT
The DNA here is from genome assembly GCA_964523875.1 of uncultured Planctomycetia bacterium. Taxonomy (GTDB): domain Bacteria; phylum Omnitrophota; class Gorgyraeia; order JABMRG01; family JABMRG01; genus JAUVHV01. Next base: position 4,160 of record CAZGAS010000069.1, read on the forward strand.
TGTTTATAATTTTGTAAACGGCGGCACAGCTAATAAAGCCGGGATTAAGGCTGCTGTTGCAGGCGGAACTTACTATTTATATAATAATACTGTGTATGGAAACTACGAAGGGATTAATGCTGCTGCTGGAACAGTGGTAGCCAAAAACAACCTCGCTAATGGCAATACTATAGGCAAGGATTACTTAGGCACATTTCATGCTGATTCAACACATAACCTTTCCGGAGACACTACCGCGCCTGTTTACAACACTTATTATACCAGTAAACAAGTATTCTTTGAGGATGAGACAGGCAGTCCTCCTGATCTTCGTTTAGGCTCCGGAGATACCGAGGCAATAGAGAAAGGCACAGCTTTATCTGCTGATCCTGATGGATATTTATCCTTTGCCAGCGACATACATGGCGAGGCCCGGCCAACAGGCACATTATGGGACATCGGTGCGGATGAAAGTGGTGATAACACCGCGCCTATCCTTACCAGTATCACTGCTGAAAGGCTCTATGACTTAAGCGACACCATAACCCTTACCTTTGACGAGCAGATGGATACCTCAACCATAACCACAGGGTGCAACACTTTATTGATAAAATACAGCGATGATGCCGCGGGCACAAACGCGGTAGTTATACCTACTAAATATGCTACGGTTGCGTGGAGTGTAGGAGATACTGTGGCTACTATAACATTGGATGAGAGTGCATAATAAAGGGGTCAAGTCTTATCTTTGTAACTTAACGGTTATAAAGGATTATAAAGGATTAAGGATTAAGACGATGGATAAAACGCTGATAAACAAGGAGATATGAGATGAGACGCTATACAATAGCCGGGATTATAATGGTAATGGTACTTGGGTTATGGAGCACGGCTTTATTCGCGGATAACATCGAGGCGGTATTGGATTCCGCTGATTCCACAAGCGCCCTTGTGGTGCAGGATTCAGCTACCGGAGAATTATTCCGATTTCAGGGCGACGGCAAAGCCGGCATCGGCACCGCGACACCCAAGACAATATTTCATATTGACGGAGATGGGCAGGATACAGCCCTGGGCATTGGTGACGCAGACACTCTCTATGGTGGATTAAATTATTACAGCTCAGACTCACCCAACAGAAGATTGACCCTGCACGGACGAGACGGATTTTCATTTTACACTGGGATCCCGGGATTATTAAATGGCGTAGAAAAAGCAAGAATAGATTCAAACGGCAACCTCGGAATCGGTACAACAAGCCCAGGAACCCTGCTCCAATTGGAAAA
>CAZGAS010000070.1:0-5362 GCA_964523875.1 uncultured Planctomycetia bacterium
ACGAAGCACTTTAAAATTAATTTGGGTAACATTTAATGTGAGTCAATTCGTATAGGTTCACCTGCTTGACTTCTTTTACTAAGTATGGTATACTTATTAAAAACTTTATAAATACACGTAATTATATGTCAATTTATAAGGTATTAGCATAACTTATGATTATAAAAAGTGATATGAATAAGATAAAACATGCAATAGCCTTGCTTTTAAGTATTACTCTTGTAGCGATGACACTGCCAACCGATGTCAGTGCACTCAGGCCAAAATCTCACAGGGCATCTTTTCGGCAGTCAGCTGATGAGTCGCCTGCTGTTAATAAAGCATTGCTGTCTGCCCAGGACAGCAAAATAAGTGATTCTGTTAAGTCTCGTATAAAAGACCCCTTCAAAAGCAAGCGCTCATTATTAGCTATTCTCAAGAAATCGTTTATTGCCTTCACAGCGCTGGTTTTACTGTTTTTAAATATATATATATTATGGCCGGCCTTTACACAGTTTTCAAGCTCTACCCGTGAATGGAATAATATGTCTGCAGTAATTGACAGCATACCCAGGTATCGAGACTTTTCTGAAATGGTACTTTATCTGAAAAATGCCGTAAAACAGGATTACGCTGTTTATGTATTATACTGCGTACACAAAGACATAGACGCTTTTTATGAAATCAAACCTGCTCTTGATGTGATCTTTGATGCTGCAAAAAAAGAAAAAAAACAACTATTTATATACCAGGAAGATGCCCCGTTATTTTCGGACAAGTTAATCGAACAGGGTTTAACGGGCAGGGACCCTGTAAAAGGAGAGTTTACTGATAAGGGCTATAAAAAAGCTCTCTTAGAATATATCCGCTCTGGAATTGATATTTCACAGAAATCCTACAGCAATCAATGGTGGAAGGCATTCGGCAATGAATATCTACAAAAATATAGAAAAAAAGACGCTAAAAAATCCTTTGGCGAAGGCACGGCAGAATATCTGTTTGATATGGCAAATAAGGGCTTTATTTTTACAGAGGCCCATGAACCGCACTCTGTGGAATCCTGCCTTAAGACACTGGATGTCAAAATCTTATGGGATGAGCTGATAGAAAAACAGAGAAGATATGATTTAATGAATGAATACACAATACATCAAAGAGAAAGAGACAGTGCAAGAGACAATGCCCAGGTAGATTCGATAGCTAAGATTTTCAACGTAACCCCTTCCCAACCTATTGTGATAATAAGAGGCGCGGGCCATCGGCAGCTTTTACGTTTTCTACGCGATAAAGGCTATAATGTATATCCATTTATCTCGGAAGAACACAGGCAGTCTTTCGATATAATATACGGCCTTGTCAGAAAAGTAAAATTGGATAATATCAGATACGGAATACTAAATGTATCCTTAATAGATGTCTCATATATATTCAGCATATGGCTGATAATGCTGTTAAAAAGAAAGATAAGGATAGTAGGAATACAAGACGAAGAACAGGAAGTTAAAGCATATCCGCACCCGCCTGAAAAAGATATACCTGCGAAACTCCGACCTGAAGATCAGCCTGATCAACTAAAAATAGATCTCGTAAGCCCAGGATCTGCTGCAAAGAGCACTATTGAGCAGCCAGTGCAAGTGAGAACCGAACCTGTTCAATTAGGCCCATTCACTGTAAAGAGAATCCTATCAGCTGCTTAATATAGCACACCTATATCCTGCGAATTAAGAGCGTAATTGTTAATTCACACTTGAAAACCCTGTTTATCAAAGGTACAATAGCATATACGCAAATTAACCGGCAAAACGATAATAAGGAGGCACTAATGAAACGTGTTGTCGCGATGGAAAAAAGTATGAGGGCTTGAGTCCGTTTGAGCTTAAAAACAAGCTGATATCAATGGCAAAGACACATCAGGAGAGGGTAATGTTAAATGCCGGGAGGGGAAATCCAAACTGGATAGCGACTACACCGCGCCAGGGGTTTTTCCAGCTGGGTTTATTCGCTACGGAAGAGTCACCAGGCAGGGCCATGAGATACCGATTACTCCAAGTACAGTGATACAAAAATGCGATACCTTCCAGGTTGCCGGCGCCAGAGATGATGTTGAAAATATAGTTAAGATTCTCGGTTACCCGGAACGTTCTACCATGGTCACTGACCTGATAACAGTAGGCATAGGCTGTGTACTCGGTACACTCATAGGACTTTTGGCAATACCTATTATGGGCATACCTATCACACTTGGCGTATGAGGCGGTGTACTGGTATCAGGCCTATTCTTCGGATGGCTTCGTTCTATCCATCCAACATTCGGCCAGATACCCGGCGGTGCCCAGTGGATATTCACTGATTTCGGGCTGAACCTCTTTATAGCTTGTGTAGGTTTAACTGCCGGAGCGCAGGCAGCATTACAGGCACTCAAAACAACAAGGGCAACGGTATTTATAGCGGGCATGATACAACCCCTTGTTCCCATGATAGTAGGATTAATATTCGGGATGCTGGTTATTAAGATGAACTTTGTCTTGCTGTTAGGGGCGCTTGCCGGCGCGGGGACTGTTACACCGGCGCTGAATTCTTTGCAGGAGGATGCTAATAGCTCTACCCCGGTACTTGGTTATACTGCCCCGTATGCCTTTGGTAACGTTTTGCTGACCGTCTGGGGAACCATATTAATAAACGTAATGTAAACTCTTTATGAAAAAAATAATAATTAACCAGGAAGGCATAGAGCTCGAGGTAAAGCCGATAGATTGCCCCGCGTTACGTGCCATTGACCGGGTATTACCAGTAACATCCAGGGTAGAGGTCTGGGGCGATGAGATATACTTTGATATCAATGTTGCCGCGCCCGCGGAAGGGGCGACTATAGATGTCAATGTTGGGGATGTAGCTTACTGGCCCGAGAGCAGGTGCCTATGCTTATTTTTTGGAAAGACTCCTATGAGTGTTACTAATAAACCTGTTCCCGCTGGTGAGGTTGTCATTGTGGGAAAGACAGCCCTTAATCCTGAGAGTTTACGCAAGGTCGGGCCAGGATCAAGGATTATGGTATGCTAAAACAGAAAACACTGCTTTTACTCTGTTGTAACCCATCTCCCTAAAGACATCCTAAAAAGTGTTCAAAAGCTACAAAAAGTCCTTGTAAAAAGTGTTCAAATAGGTTATAATTGCAAATATGAAAAGATTTATATGGGATAATCTGATAGAATGGCAAAAAAAGGCGGATCGAAAGCCATTGATCCTCAAAGGAGCACGCCAAATTGGGAAAACCTATACCCTTAAGGCTTTTGGCGCACAACGCTTTTCTCAAGTGCACTACGTAAATTTTGAGAAAAATAAGCAATTAGGCAAGATCTTTGAAGGAGATATTAGTCCGCTCAATATACTTCAGGGCCTAAGTTTTCATCTCAATGCTTCAATAGATGACAAAAACGATCTTCTTATCTTTGATGAAATCCAAAATGCTCCCAGAGCATTGACCAGCTTAAAATATTTTCATGAAGAATTGCCTAAATTGGCTATCTGCGCGGCTGGTTCATTATTGGGAATTCAGTTATCCGATGAATCTTTTCCAGTAGGCAATATTGAGTTCTTAAATATGTTTCCTATGTCATTTGAAGAGTTTTTAAGGGGAATAGACGATATAAAGTCCTTTGAATTCCTTCAAAACCATAAGAAAACTGACCCTATACCTTCAATTGTTCATGCCCATCTCTGGGAACAATTTAAAATGTATCTTGTCGTTGGCGGGTTACCTGAAATCATTAAAACTTTTGTGGAATATAAGGACAATCTATTTATCGCGTCGCAAAAAGTAAGAGAGAAGCAGAGTAATTTGTTGTTGACTTATATTGCTGACATAGCAAAACATTCAGGTAAGCAGAATGCCATGCATATAGAAAGATTGTGGCGTAATATCCCTGCGCAACTTGCTAAGACTCAAAACGGTTCTGCCGCGAAGTTCAAATTTAAAGGGATTATTCCGGGAATTAGCAGATATTCAAAGCTAGCTGGAAGTATCGACTGGTTGTTCGCGGCAGGGCTCATACTAAAAGCGCATATTGTCAATAATGGAGAACTCCCTTTTTCGGCGCATATAACTGAAAATAGTTTTAAATTGTATGTCTTTGACGTCGGCTTATTAGGTGCTTTAAGTGACTTGCCCCCGGAGTCTATTATGAAATACGAGTATGGTACATACAAAGGCTACTTCGCGGAAAACTTTGTGGCACAGGAATTTATCTGTTCAGGTGTAAAAGAATTGTATTGCTGGAAAGAAAGATCCTCAGAAGTAGAGTTTCTAAGAGAGGTTAACGGCGATATTCTACCCATCGAAATAAAATCAGGATGGGTGACTCAAGCAAAGAGTTTAAAAGTCTTTGCTCAAAAATACCCCCCAAAATACAGAACAATTTTCAGCGCGAATAATATTTTTATCGATACTGCTAATAAGGCCCGCAAATACCCGTTATATTTGGCTTACTATTTTCAGGCAGAGTAATAAAAGCACCTAAATGGTTAAAACTTTTTATGAAACTACTCCCAAACAGACTATGCAGGCAAAGATACAGAGCGCAATTCAGCATCAGAAACTGGTTCCTTAAAAAGATTGGGAAAAAAAGAAAAAGGAGGTAAGTAATGCTAAGATCAGGTAATCCCGCGTTAAAGGGCGATGTATTCACGCGTTCAGGCACGGATAGCGCTGGCGGGGTGATGACTATCTCCGGCACCACGAACAAGACACTCCTGTTGCTCGTTATAACATTCATCACGGCAGGCCTTGTATGGGGTAACCAGCAGGCTGCCTCGGCCTTTTTGTTTCCGTCTATAATCGTGGGGCTTATTATCGCCATGGTTACCATATTTAAAAAAGAGTACTCGCCTATAACAGCGCCTCTCTACGCGGCTGTTGAAGGCGTTGTGTTAGGTACTATATCATCATTTTTTGAGATGAAGTATCCCGGTATTGTCATACAGGCGGTAGCGCTTACCTTTACAACCCTTCTCTGCATGCTGATAGCGTACAGAACAGGCATGATAAAGGTGACAGAAAGGTTCAAATTAGGCGTTGTCGCGGCGACAGGCGGCATAATGCTGGTTTATATCGCCAGTATTATCATGGGCTTTTTCGGGATCAACATAGGTTTTATTCACGGCAAGGGCTTTTTCGGTATCGGATTTAGCGTCTTTGTTGTTATCATAGCGTCGCTAAACCTGGTTATTGATTTTGACTTTATAGAGAAAGGCGTCAACCGTCAGGCGCCCCGTTACATGGAGTGGTACGGAGCATTCGCCTTGATGGTAACCCTTATCTGGCTATACCTCGAGATACTACGCCTTATGGTTAAACTGCGCAGATAGGTAAGCGTGCCTGCCCCGT
>CAZGAS010000071.1:0-2706 GCA_964523875.1 uncultured Planctomycetia bacterium
TAAAGAAGAATTTTTCAATGCCTTTAAAGGCATAACGGACCCTGAAGAAAAGAGGGAGGCCGTAACGCAGGCCTTCTATAAAAATATATTTGGCAAACTGGTCCGGGAAAGCAATGCAAAACATCTTTTACAAGGCACTATCTTAACAGATGTAGATGAGACTATAGCGGGAATCAAGAGACAACACAATGTTTTTCAGCAACTCGGTATAGACCCTCAGCAGGCATTTGGCTACAAGATAATAGAGCCTCTGGTAGAGCTGCGTAAAGATAGCGTAAGGGTGCTGGCAAAGGCATTAGGCCTGCCTGAAAGCATTTACAATCGCCCGCCTTTTCCGGGTCCCGCATTGTCAGCAAGGATTATCGGTGAGGTAACAAGAGACAGGGTAGATATAGTCAGGAAAGCCACCTCTATTGTCGAGGAGGAACTTAAAGATACAGGGGCCTTTCAATATATGGCCATTCTTCACCAGGACAGGGTTACTGGTATGCGTAATGGAAAAAGAGATTTTGGATTTCAGATTGAGGTTAGATGCTGGGATAGTATAGATGCGCGCGAGGCAACCCCAACAGATTTACCCTATAATCAACTTCGTAAACTGGCTGACGATATCTTAAACAGTGTTCCCGGCGTTGTAAGCGTTACTTATAACATCGCTACAAAGCCACCGTCAACCATAGAGGCTATATAATAGTATGGAAATTTGAAAAATTTCCACGCAAAGTGCCTGATAAAAATATATATGGGGCTGTAGCTCAGCTGGGAGAGCGCGTGGTTCGCAATCACGAGGCCAGGGGTTCAATCCCCCTCAGCTCCACCATGAATTTCGTATTGCGTATTGTGTAATGCGTATTGCATTTAAGTTTACACAATACAACATATCCGCCTGACAATAGGCAGGCCATAAATTATAAAAATATATACAGAAAAGGAGGATTTGAGTAAAATATATATTTACAATATTGACATAGAAGGTAGTATAGCTGATAGCAACGAGGCCTATGGCACATCTGCGGAATTTGCTGATGATTATGGCTATGGTACAGCACAGAGAGAGATTAATGTACAGGATTACGGTATCGGGGATTTAGGCGAAGATAGCCTGGAATAATAAAACATAAAGGAGGAATAGAAGATGCGCTGTAAAATTTTAATTATCACGCTTTGTATTATATTCGCGGGGCTTACGGTAGCAGATAGGGCAATGGCTGTAACAGCTGAAAATATCGATGCAGGTGTAACAATATCATTGGACAGGCTTAAGGATATAGGCGGAGGCCAAACAGTAATTAACAAGGCAGAGGGTATACTTGTCTTCCCGTCGGTATTCAAGGCAGGTTTTGCCTTAGGCGGAGAATACGGAGAAGGCGCGCTGGTAATTGATGGCAAATCAGTTGATTATTACAGCACCGCGGCGGCGTCAATAGGTTTTCAGTTAGGCGCTCAAAAAAAGACAATAATCATAGCGTTTATGGATAAAAAAGCGCTTGATAACTTTCGTAACAGCATGGGCTGGAAGATAGGCGCGGACGCGTCTGTAGCTGTTATAGCTCTCGGCGTGGATGGTTCAATAGACACGTCAAAACTGAACCAGCCGATTGTAGCCTTTGTCTTTGATCCAAAGGGGCTGATGTATAATCTCACGCTTGAAGGCGCTAAGATAACCAAGCTCACCCGCTAAAAGGGCTAACTACACAACTATTCTCGAACAACAACCCAGCAAGGCAGGCTTATGCGTACCAGGCTAATATACCTAGCTATAATAATGTTGTCTATCCTTGGTTTCTTAAATACGGCTCTTGCTGATGAGATCTATTTAAAAAATGGCGACAAGGTCAGCGGCAGGATAGTTAAAAAAACCCAGGAGAATATATCCATAGAGACAGATGCCATGGGCATTGTCTCTATTAACACAGCCTCAATAGAGAAGATTAAGGCAGTGCAAGCCATACATCCAGAAGCCATTACTACAAAAACTCCTAAGGCCCTCGCTAGTGAAACCCCTGCAGAGCTACCTGCTGAAAACAAGCAGATAGTATGGGTCAAAGAGGCCGCGTTAGGCTATAATCGTGTCACCGGTAATAGCCGCGAAAGCCAGCTATCAGGAAGCTTCCTTATCAATCGAAACAATATCCGTGTTAACGAGTGGACGCTAAAAGGCAATCTTTACTATTCCTCGACAAAAAGAAAGATGGATGCCCAAAAGTGGTACAGTAGCGGTAGGTATGGCTATAGCTTCACAAGCACAAAAAGATGGTATAATTTTTATAAGATAGAGGCTGATCATGACAGGTTCGCTGATATTGACTACAGGCTGGTTCCGTCAGCCGGAGTAGGTTACTGGTTTTTTGACACACCTGATTTTAAGTTAATGACTGAAGCGGGCATTGGTTTTGAGCATACAGCATACAGAAGCAATATTAAGGATGGCAGCGAATGGGTTCTGATACCCAGGGCATTCCTCGAGAAAAGACTCTTTGACAACACGACAATCAGCCAGGATATTTTTTATTATCCAACACTCGAGAATTTCAGGAATTACAGACTGCGCTCGAGCACAACCTTGAATGTTGCCATGAATAAAAGGTTTTCTATAAGGGTAAGCCTCATAGATGAATACAATTCTCTCCCGCCTGAAGATGTCAAAGAAAATGACCTACGCCTGATAACCGCGCTGGCGTGTTCCTTCTAACTAAAAGGGGACAC
>CAZGAS010000071.1:2806-5295 GCA_964523875.1 uncultured Planctomycetia bacterium
CACTAAAAGGGGACACGATACTTATTTCATTTGGCAGAAGAAAGTTATTACGGGGATGATGGCAAGCTATGCGAAGACCCGGTTGATAATTTTATCCGCTATACTCTCTTCATAAAACCTCAAAAAAGATAACATTCGCTGCGTAAACAGCATCCTTTAAAACATTCCTTAAATTATATTAAACACCTATAGAGAAGGATTAGGCTTGCAGGGCGCCTGTATCTTTGTTAATATGCTTTAAGAAGCAAAAAGAGGAGGCATAGATATGAAAACAGGAAAGTTAATCACAGCTGGTATCGCGGCTTATCTGTTTGATATTATAACAGGCATGATATGTACAGGCCTTATATTTAATCGAGTATATAAGATAGAGGCAAACCCGACATGGCAATTATCAGAATGCGTACTACCGGTGTTTTTCTTTGTTGGAGCAATAATATTAAGCATGGCACTTGCTCTTGTTTATGCCTTACTTAAAGATAGTATCCCAGGTAAAAACAGATACACAAAAGGGTTGATATTAGGCCTATTGATCTGGGCAGTGGGGGTACTGCCGTCCATGCTTGCTGTATTATCGTTTATGGCAATTGAGCCCTTAGCGATAGGATATTGGATATTCTTATCGCTCGCGCATACCCCGCTAAAATGCGTTATCATATCATCAATATATGGTGAGTAACAACTAAAAGGGGACATACTAAAAGGGGACACGATACTTATTTCATTTGACAGAAGAAAGTTATTACGGGGATGATGGCAAGCTATGCGAAGACCCGGTTGATAATTTTGCGGCTATCAGGCGTACGTATCAGGATGGGGGGCTTGTTTTAGATACCACCTTTAGCATGACAGGCAAGATGATAGAGCGCAGGATATATAACACATCAGGTGACTTGATCGACAGGCAATATGTAGGAGATAATGATCCTAATCCCGAGGAAGAGTATTCACCGCCGCTTGAATTAAGCGGCAGGACAGATGAATTTTACGATTCAGACGACAAGAAAGAGTATCAAGCCAGCGCTTACGAGGATATCTGGTAACTAATATATACTGAATAAAACTTTAGCGGCTATCAATAGAAACAAAAAAGGCCTTCCTAGTAGAAGGTCTTTTTGTAGGTGATAAGCCTAGTAACTCTCGTTATCGTTTTATCTCCTGTAATCTTTTCATAATAAGTATGCCCGATCTTTTTAACTTAGTCAATAGCTGGCTAAAAAATATTTTAAAAATTTAACAAACATCAACATAGGAAATCATAAAAAATATGAAAAGAAAACCAGGCGTTCCCCATAATCAACATTGTAGAAGCTGTCCCGCAATATGCTGTAAGAATCTCGCGTTAGCAATAGGTAAACCCGCTAATCGCAAAGAGATAGATGATCTTAAATGGCAGCTTCATTTCACAAATGTAAAGATATATATACGGCATCATCATTGGTATCAATGGATCAAGAGTGTGTGCAGATACCTGTCTAAGGATAATAAGTGCACCATATACGAAAGGCGCCCTGATATCTGCAGAAAGCACAATCCCCCGGATTGTGAGAAATTCGGTAAGTTCTACGATATCATGCTTTCAACACCAGAGGAGCTGGAAGATTACATAGCTAGCAAAAAGCATGGCAGGGCAAAGCCCCGCAAAAAGGCTTAGTAGTGTAACATATGGGCAAAAAGGGGACACGATACTTATTTCATTTGACAGAAGAAGTTTAATCGTGTAAAATTTGCATATGGCTAGGATAGCAAGAATAGTAGTTCCTGAATATCCACATCATATCATCCAAAGAGGTAACCGCGGACAAAGAACATTCTTCATGGATAGTGATTACAGGTTATATCTCAAATTCCTAAAAAAATATTCAATAAAATACAATCTTAATATTGTGTCATATTGCCTGATGCCTAATCATGTTCATTTGATAGTCATTCCAGAAAAAAAAGAAGGTCTGGCATTAGCAATTGGTGAGACTCATAAAAATTATACAAGAATAATAAACAATAGAAATAACTGGAAAGGATATTTTTGGCAAGGACGCTTTTCATCGTATGTCTTAGATGAGACATATCTGTATAATGTGCTAAAGTATATTTTGCTCAATCCCGTAAAAGCAAACATAGTTAAAAGTCCGGAGCGATATAAGTGGTCAAGCCTCAAACACCATTTAGGTTTGGAGAAAAACCAGCTGCTGAATGATGAGATATTGCAGAGTATTGTTAGTAGCTGGGATTATTTCGTAAAAGATGAGTTAAAAGCTTCTGAGATTAAAATATTTAAAAAACACGAAAATACAGGACGCCCTTTAGGAGACGTTACTTTTATAACTAAGCTTGAAGAGAAATTAAATATATCTATAAGAAAAAGAAAGCCTGGTAGAAAAACAATTAAGATTTAGATTTACGCATCCCTGCACTTGAGAATTAAGTATCGTGTCCCCATATATCCCATATATCCTGCATAATTCAGTTTTCTGGACAATAACAGGTTC
>CAZGAS010000072.1:0-4976 GCA_964523875.1 uncultured Planctomycetia bacterium
GGTTCCATAATACGCATTGTCAATTATTTATCGTTGGTGTATAATATCCGCTATGGATATTCTTAAAAAACAGGCGAGAAAAGCCCCCCCTAAAAAAGGCAGCATGCACGAAATGATGCTTATCGCCATACCCATGGTGATATCTCAAGGCTGTTATACCATCATGACATTTACCGACCGCATGTTTCTATCACGCCTCGGCCCGGAATATATGAATGCTGCCATGGGTGGTGGGCTCACCGTCTTTATGATGCTGACTTTCTTTTTGGGACTTACAGGATACGCAACAGTTCTGGTTGCACAGTATCTGGGCTCAAGCAATGAAAAACACTGCTCCCTTGTAATAACCCAATCGGTGATTATAGTCATTCTCGCATATCCGATAATCCTCTTATGCCGTCCATTAGCGCATAGACTATTCGACTTTATGGGCATAATGCCCCAACAGCTTAGGCTCCAGAAACTCTATTTTAACATTCTATTATCCGCAGCCATCCTAAGCCTGCTTCGAACCTGTTTCAGCTCTTTCTTCTCTGGTATAGGAAAGACCAGGGTGGTAATGTTTTCCGCGTTTACAGCCATGGTTGTAAATATCTGTGTTAATTATCTGCTTATCTTCGGCAGATTCGGTTTTCCTGCTCTGGGGATAAGAGGGGCTGCCTACGGAACCATCATTGGCGCCGGCTGCGGGCTTCTGGTTCTGCTGGCATCTTATCTAAAGAGAGAGAATCTTGAAACATACGGTATCCTTAAATCTTTTCGCATAGACTTTCCGGTAATACGCACACTGTTACGCTTTGGTTACCCCGCCGGCCTTGAGATGTTCCTCAATCTCCTGGCCTTTGATATAATTATCATGATATTCCATTCTATGGGGGCCATAGCCGCGACAGCATCAACAATCGTCTTTAACTGGGATATGGTATCATTTGTACCTTTAATCGGCATAGAGATAGCCGTAAGCAGTCTTGTCGGCCGTTATATGGGTTCAGGCAGTCCGGATACAGCCCATCGGGCAACTATGTCCGGTTTAAAACTCGGGCTCATCTATTCTTCACTGGTCATGCTCTTATTTATAATATTTCCGCTTAATATGGTTGAGGTCTTCCATCCCGCAGCAGCAGAAGGCATCTTTACCCATGCCAAGCCGATAGCAGTCTTTATGATACGGATAGCGGCCATCTACGTGCTTGTCGAGGCAATGCTGGTTATCTTTATAGGAGCGCTGCGCGGCGCGGGAGATACCTTCTGGGCAATGCTTATCTCGGTCTCTCTGCATTGGCTAATTGTTCCTGTATTGTATGTCATGATGAAGATTATGGGCCTTTCGCTAGAGACATGCTGGAGCGCGGTTATTACTATCTTTTTTGTATTCTCTTTTGTTGTCTATCTGCGATATCGAACCGGACACTGGAGAAAAATAAAGGTAATACAACTACCCATACCGTCCGCGGCAGCTGTTATATATGACGATTTCCATGAACCCTCTGATCTTTAGGTTGGCGGATCCGATACCTGCACACTTCAATAGGAGATTATGTTCAACAACAAAAAATATCATCAAAAAAGCATACTGTATCATGCTAAAAAATAGGAGAAAATATGTACAAGGTTAATATCATAAGTAAAAGCGGCTATACATTTACAATCGGGGGAGACGGGTTTGAGTTTAATATAGAGGCTAAAGAAGAAGGAGCTTCGCCTTCAGATATTTTTCTGGCAAGCCTGGGTAGCTGTGTAGGAGTCTATGTCCGTAAATACTTAAATGGGGCAAAGGTACAATCAGATAAATTCAGCGTAGAGGTAGAATCAGACCTCAGCAAAGACAGGCCCATCTCCTTCAGGGAGATAAAAATAAGCATAAGATTAGACGGTGTGGAGATTAATGAGCAAAGAAAAAAATCTCTGCTTCGTTTTATAAAGAATTGCCCAATCCACAACACCCTTAACTTGGCACCTGCTATAAGCTGTGAGATATTATAAGAATTTTACCTGTCTTGTTAAAAAAATCTACGCTATCATCATTTATATTACCACAGCTGTTATCCATGACGATTCTCACGAATCTTCAGTTTTATAGACAATAAGGGGGATACATTATTAAACATTCTATCCGGTTGACCAATATAGCTGATATCAGGATTAATAAGATAGTCCGCTCAAAAAGAAGGACATTAGCGTTAGAGATATCGCAAGATGCCGGGTTGATTGTCAGGGCACCGGCAAAAGCGTCTCTTGACTATATTGAAAAAATTATCCAACAAAAAAGAGATTGGATACTAAAGAAGCAGGGCCTAGCACTAAGCAGGGCCAAAAGATTTTCTCCGAAAAAATTCGTAGATGGCGAGGATTTTTTATATTTAGGCGATACCTATAAATTGTCAATAGGAGAGGACTGTTGTTTACCATTTGCGTTTGATGGAGGCTTTAGGCTTTCAAGGCCATATATCGCAAGCGGGAGAGAGCTTTTCACTAAATGGTACACTCTAAAGGCACACACCATGATACAAAAAAGACTAAAGTTATATTCTCACGTGACAGGACTTAAATATACCAAATTCAGCATCTCAGGAGCAAAAAAGCGATGGGGCTGCTGCAGCGTAAATGGTAGCCTACACTTTACCTGGCGGCTTATAATGGCGCCTCTTAAGGTCATAGATTACGTAGTGGTCCATGAACTTACGCATATAGCTGTAAAGAATCACTCCCGGGCCTTCTGGACAAAGGTCAGCACGATTATGCCTGATTACAAGCACGCCAAGGACTGGTTAAGGCATAACGGGTTTTTATTGAGCCTATAATATAAAAGGGACTCTCCTAAAGGGGGCACCCCTAAACACGAAATCTTAGCAAATTTCATCTTTTTTGCTATTTACAAAAAAACTGTATATTACGTCAATAAAATTAGATTTGACACCAATGTACTGATGTGTTACTATTTTCAAAATCGTGCTATTAGGAAGGATGTATGTCTAAATTGATACGCTTCGGTATCTCACTTGAAAAAGGCCTTCTGAATAAGTTTGACAGGCTTATAAACACACAAAACTATCCCAACCATTCAGAGGCCTTTCGTGACTTGATACGGGAAAAACTCATAAAAACATAGTGGCAGAGCAGCGGTAATGTCGCTGGTATCATAACACTTGTATACAACCATCACAGAAGGGATCTTCTAAACGCCCTAACGGATATCCAGCATGGCTATCATACACTAATTATCTCCAGCCAACATATCCATCTTGGCCATGATAACTGCATGGAGATAATTGTCGTAAAGGGTAAGTCGAGAAAGATAGAAAACCTTTCAAACAAATTAAAATCAACTAAGGGCGTCAAGCACGGCCAGCTTACTATAGCAACTACCGGTAAAAAATTGCAGTAAAAAATCTTAATCTCTATTAACACGAATAAAATATCCATAACACTAACACCGGATATGCAGGCTATATGGAAGGCTAATGGCGGTGGAACCACCGCGGGTAGAGAAACCAACACTATACTGGTTTACGGTCTCAGGGGCCGGATAGACTTTTAATATATAGACATAATGTGCTAAACGGCAATACCTAATAAAAAAGGAGGGGTAAGAAGATGCATATTCCAAATGCTATGTTGCAAGGGCCGATATGCCCTGTTACAGCCACGATAAGCGTAATAGGTGTCGCTATCGCCGCGCTTGTAGCGTTTCGTTCAAAAATCAAACCAAGCGCGGCGCGTTTTGGGGCGATTACCGCGCTCATTTTCGCGGCACAAATGATGAATTTCCCTATTCAGGATGGTACTTCAGGGCATCTACTTGGAGGTGTATTGGCGTCCGTCTTGCTTGGAACGCCATTCGGGATTTTGGCGGTATCTCTTGTAGTAACTATCCAGTGTATAGTCTTCTCAGATGGAGGCTTTACTGTATTGGGAGCTAATATCCTCAATATGGCCTTGATAGGGGCTGGTTTAGGTGGATTACTGCGCATGTACTTTCTTGACAAATTACCTGTAAGGTCGCTTCAATACGCATCCAGATTAGGCCTTATAGCGTGGTTTTCTGTAATGCTGGCTGCCTTAGCAGTTAGTATTGAGTTAGCACTTTCAGGAACAATAGCGTTTTCTAAGGTGGTGGTAACAATGCTTGGTACGCATACCTTAATCGGCATAGGAGAAGGCCTGATTACCATGGCTGCTTGTTTTGCTTTTGCCCAGGAGCTGAAGCCTGTGGAGGCCTCTAAGAAATGGTCCGTAACAGCACCTCTTGTAGCATCAGGCGTAATCGCTACAGTTTTGAGCCCGTTTGCAAGTGGTTTTCCCGATGGCCTGGAATGGGTTGCCGCGAAATTTCAATTCCTTCACGAGGCAGCACCAACCTTTGTAAGCCCACTACCTGATTATTCTGTTCTCTCAGTCAGCAACGCGGCGATATCTACTGGGCTGGCTGGGCTAATAGGTGTCTCGCTTACTTTCTTAGTAGCGTGGAGCGCGGCAAAGATGCTTGCCATACCATTAAGGAGACCCTCCTAAAGGGGGTACCCCTAAGCACGGATTTTATAGAAAACCCCTGGCACCTGTCCGCCTTTGGCGGGAAATAGCCAGGGGTTTTCTATTCCTGAATATACTAGCATAGCTGAAATTAAGCTGCAATACGCTAATAGCCGCCTTCTACAGGATAAGGCCAAGACAGGTTTACAACAGAATTTATTGTCCTTAAGAGAGGCTAAATAGATTGATTCAAGCTACCTTATATGGTAGTCTATTAAAAGCACCTGGGACTTGCAAAATCAAGATAGAAATCTTTTTGAAAGGGCATTATGGATAAGAAACCATTAATTATAGTTACAATAACAGCAATCTCAATTGTATTATTCTTTGTACTTTTTTTAACTATAAAGTATTCGAATAATAGCAATGTCATTAGAACAAATGTTAGCAAAGATTTTACAATAGCCTTAGATTCAAACCCAACAACAGGCTATAAATGGGAGATT
>CAZGAS010000073.1:0-4933 GCA_964523875.1 uncultured Planctomycetia bacterium
CTAAGGGCTAAGGCCGGTACTATTATCAGGGAGAATAAAAAGGATATTTCAGCTGCCAGGAAGGCTAAACTCTCAAATGTCATAATAGACAGGCTCCGTCTGGATAAGAGGCGCGTGGAAGAGATGGCAGCGTCTATAGACGCTGTTATAAAATTAAAGGATCCATGCGGGGCAATAGATAAGATGTGGAAAAGGCCCAACGGGCTTGTTATCGGCAAGATGAGGGTGCCCATAGGCTTGATAGGTATTATCTATGAATCACGTCCGAATGTTACATCAGACTGCGCGGTTCTTTGCATAAAGAGTGGAAACGCGGTGATATTAAAAGGCGGAAAAGAGTCCATACATTCAAATATCGCGATATACAAGCTGCTTAGAAGTGCGCTTAAGGATAGCGGCCTACCGGAGGCTTGTGTAAGCATGGTTGAGTCTATTGATAGAAAGGTTGTTAAATACTTATTGGAGATGGATGATTACCTTGACCTTATTATACCGCGCGGCGGCGAGACGCTTATAAGGATGGTTGCCGGTAGCTCAAAGATACCCGTTATCAAGCATTATAAAGGTGTCTGCCATTTATATGTTGATAAAAACGCTGATATCAAAAAGGCGTTAAAGATATGTGTAAACGCGAAGGTGCAGCGTCCGGGAGTCTGTAACGCTATTGAGACCTTGCTGGTTCATCGGGCGATAGCCGGTGATTTTTTACCAAAGGCGATAGATAGCTTAAGGCAAAACGGCGTAGAGATAAGGGGATGTGCCCGTACCAGAGAGCTGGCAGACGGCGTAGAGAAGGCAAAGGAGTCAGACTGGTACGAGGAATTCCTTGACCTGGTTCTTGCTGTTAAGGTAGTCAAGGACACCGCCTCTGCTATAGAACATATTACAAAATATGGATCAGCTCATTCCGATTCTATTGTAACAGAAGATTATAATACATCACTTAAATTTTTAAAAGAGGTTGATTCTGCCTGTGTATACGCGAATGCCTCCACACGTTTTACAGACGGTTATCAATTCGGTTTTGGGGCGGAGATAGGTATTAGCACAGACAAGATACACGCGAGAGGGCCCATGGCGCTTGATGATTTGACGACCTATAAATATATTATATTTGGCAACGGCCAAATAAGGAAATAGTCTAAAAGATGCGTATTGGATTATTGGGTGGCACATTTAACCCGGTGCATAATGGCCATATTACACTGGCAATGGAAGCTAAACTCAGGCTAAAGCTTGATAAGGTTATTTTTATACCAGCTTATATTCCCGTGCATAAGAATGCCGTTGAGATAGCTAATGCCAAAGACAGGCTCTCCATGATAGAGTTCGCTATAGGTTCTAGCCCGGGGCTTGAGGTGTCACGTTACGAGATTGACAAGGCCGAGAAGGTCTACTCTGTTGATACAATTAAGTATTTTAAGGATATATATCCCGATGATACAGAGATATTTTTCATCGCGGGCGAGGATGCTTTATCCGGGCTTGATACCTGGAAGGATATTGACAGGATATTCGCGCTTTCTAAGTTTGTTGTTTTTTCCAGGCCCGGGTTTTCAAGAGATAATACCAGGCAGGAGGTTGAGATAATAGATATGGATGAAGTTTACATATCCTCAACCGATATACGGCAACGCGCGGCAAAAGGCAACCCGATAGAGGCTATGGTACCGGTCCGAGTAGCGGATTATATATCTAAAAATAATCTTTACAAACAGGCGAGGTGAGTAATGTATGATGTATATTTCTATAAAAAAGATAAGGGCTTAAGAACCGGGCTGACACGTGACGAGATAGCCAAGGCTGTAAAAGATAAAGACGGGCTCTTATGGCTTGATATAAGATCAGCTACAGATGATGATATAGACATAATAACTAATATCTTTAACCTTCACCCTCTTACGGTAGAGGACTGCATTATGCCCAATGCCCGCTCAAAGGTGGAGATATTTGAAAAATATCTTTTTGTTAACACCTTTGCTATAGAGCTGCAGTCCGGTCAGGAAGAAGAGATACGTACAGTCGAGCTCGACTGTTGTTTAGGGGTAAATTTTTTAGTTACTGTACACGTTGATAATGTAAAATCCGTTAATATCACCAAGGAGAAGATAAGCAAACAATCTCCGATATTAGAGCATGGCGCTGATTTTCTGTTATGTTCTATTATAGATACAATAGTTGATAACTATTTCCCGATAATAAATATGTTTGATAACAGGGTAGATGATGTAAGTGATGAGATATTTAATGAGCCTAAACAGCTTACCCTTAATAAGATATACAGCCTAAAAAACGAAATAATGTTTTTACGCCGCACCGTCGGCCCTCAGGCAGATACAGTGAATATGCTCTTAAGAGGCGGGTATGAGTTTATTACGTCCTCGCATATAGCGTATTTCAGGAATGTCTATGATAATCTTATAAGGCTGACAGATACTATCGGTATGTCGCGCGATATTATTACAGGCGCGCTCGAGGCCTATCATTCTGTTGTTTCCAATCGCTTAAACGAGATAATGAAGACTCTTACCGTTATAGCGACTATCGTGATGCCGCTAACATTGTTAGCGAGTGTATATGGCATGAATTTCAAGAACATGCCGGAGCTTACAAGCAAATACGGTTATCCTGTTGTCATAGGTATTATGCTCCTGATATCCGCGGCTATGCTCTATTACTTTAAACGCAAGAAATGGCTTTAATATAATATGTTTTTAGCCTTTTTACTCCTGATATTACTTATCCTTTCAGCTTTTTTTTCGGGTGCCGAGACAGCGCTCTTTTCACTTACGGGTTTCCAGAAGAAAAAGATACAGTCTGATAATCCATCCGCCTCAAATATAATATCTTTTCTTTTAGCATCTCCTACACGCACACTCGCCACGATATTAATCGGCAACATGTTTGTTAATATTGCCGCTACCAGCATAGCGACTATATTGTCTATATCGCTCTTTGGCACGAATGGTGTGATGATCTCTATAGTATTTATGACTCTTATCCTATTGATATTAGGCGAGGTTACTCCCAAGACCTATGCTATGAGCAACCCTGAGAGTTTTTCCATATTCTGCTCAAGGCCGCTTCATGTGTTCGGTAAATTGATATGGCCGATAAGACGCCTGCTGCGTATTGTGGCTGATATGTTTATTATTATCTTTACGCGTACAAAGAATAAAAATCCTTATATTACTGAAAATGAGCTCAAGGCGCTTATGACTATCAGCAGGAAAGAAGGTATAATAGATGATGACGAGGAGGAGATGATACATTCTATATTTGAACTCGGTGACCGAAGCGTTGACGAGATAATGAAACCCCGCGTCGATATCATTGCCTGTGAAAAAAATTCTTCAACAGAAGGCCTGATTAGCATAATGAAGCAGTCCAAACATACAAAGATACCGATATACGAGGGTACAATAGACAAGATTGTAGGCGTTGTATATACCAAGGAGTTTATGCTAAAGCATGAAGGTAAAGTTGCCCCCTTTATCAGAAAGCCTCTCTACGTGCCTGAGACCGAGAAGATAGATGATTTGATAGTCAAGTTCCAGTCAGCCAGGACATATATAGCCGTTGTTCTCGATGAATTTGGCGGAACCGCGGGTATAGTTACCTTAGAAGATGCCCTAGAGGAGATAGTAGGAGAGATAAGAGATGAATATGACAAGGAGATAGTTCCTATAGCGAAGCAGGAAGACGGTTCTTATACTGTATCAGGCAAGGTAGCGATAAGAGACGTAAATGACGAGCTTGATATATCGCTTCCCATGGACCAGGTAACTACCATAAACGGCCTACTGCTTTTACTCTTTGAGAAGGTCCCGAAACAAGGCGAACATGTCAGGATAAAAGGTGTCGGTTTTAAGGTGCTAGAGGTAAAGAATAATATGGTTGTAAAGGTAAGGGTTACAGTATCTCCTGTATCACCGGAAGACGGTTTTAAGGATAGTTTGTAATGGATATGATATATATAATTATAATAGTGGTCTCAATACTCTTTGAAGGGTTTTTTTCAGGCTCGGAGATAGCCATCATCTCCTTAAACAGGATACGCCTGAGGATACTTTCAGAGGCAAAAGACAAAAGGGCGTTGCTTATACAGGGTATGCTTAAAAACCCTAACAGGCTCTTAGCGACAACCCTTGTAGGTACAAATATCGCGGTTGTTATATCTTCATCATTTTGCACAAGGCTGCTATATGACAGGTACGGCCCTGATACAGGGTGGATGACAACTCTTTTGCTTTCACCGCTTATAATTATCTTCGCGGAATTTATACCAAAAGCTGTATTTGCCCATAGTGCTAACAGGATAACGTTCTATCTGGGCGCGGTACTGAAATTTTTCTGGAAGATATTTTATCCTGTGGTATGGCTGGTCAATATCTTTGTAGAAGCGATTCTCGCTATTCTTATCGGCAGGCGATCGATAAAAAAGAAGAGCATGTTTGTTACCAAAGATGAGATAAGATACCTGGTAAAAGAGTCCGAGACAGAAGGCCATATTGATACATACGAACGCTCCATCATCTATAAGATATTTGATATCGGAAAGAAGAAGATAAGCTCCGTTATGAACGGGCTCGATAAACTTGTCTATATCTCCGAGTCGAACACAATAGATGAACTCCTAAAAAAGGCAAGGCGCACAGGCTATTCGCGGTTTCCTGTCAAGGCATTACAGGGGAATTTTATAGGTATTATAAATATCCTAGATATTGTTTATCAGGAGGATAAGTCCCAGCCATTAAAGATTTTTTTACGCCCCTTAGAATCTGTTGATACAGATATGTATGTTGACAACGCGTTATTCCGCATTAAATCCAAGAAACAGACCCTTGCTCTTGCAGTAGATGCAGAAGATAAGCCCATAGGTTTTTTCACTATGGAAGACCTCCTTGAAGAGCTTGTCGGCGAAATCGATTAA
>CAZGAS010000074.1:0-4878 GCA_964523875.1 uncultured Planctomycetia bacterium
GAAATGTTACATTTTTAAATTGGTAACATGTTACATTATCATTTTGGGATCACAGCAAAATATAGCAAAATATAGCTAAAATCAATGTCTGGTCCTGTTTGTGAATAATCGAGGATTAAGCAATATGTCTTGTAAACGCGAATTCGCCGAACAGGCGGGTCAGTTCCCGCTATTGAATGGGGATAAAGTCATATCCGCTTTAAACTCATTTACAGTATTACGCAGGAGCCTACAATATAAATCAAACCCTACAGCAGCGATATATCCATGCTGCTGGGTGCCTAATATGTTACCGGCACCTCTTATCTGGAGATCCTCCATAGCTATCTTGAAACCTGAACCCAGCTGCGTAAAACGCCCTACTGCCCGAAGCCTTCTCTTCGCCTCTCCCTCAAGCGGGTAATTCTTTGGTACCAGGCATATAGCGTAAGCCTTTATATTAAATCTACCTACCCTTCCTTTAAGCTGGTAAAGATCCGCTAATCCAAATCTATCCGCGCGATTTATTATAATAGTATTCGCGTTCGGGATATCTATACCTGATTCTATAATAGTTGTAGAGACTAAAAGATCTATCTCCCCTTTTATAAACTGCAACATTATTCTCTCAAGCTCTTTAGGTGGTATCTTACCATGCGCGACAGAAATACGTACGTTCTCACCCATAAGTGCCTTTAGTTGTAACGCGATCTTTTCAATCCCCTTAATCCTGTTGTTAACAAAAAAGACCTGACCTCCCCTTTTAAGTTCGCGGGCGATAGCATCCTTAATCAGTTTATTATTATACGGGCTTATAATAGTCTTTATAGGAAGCCTGTCAAGAGGCGGTGTATTAATCGCGGACATATCCCTTGCACCGGTAAGTGACATGTAGAGTGTGCGTGGTATAGGCGTAGCTGTCATTGTCAGGACATCTATCAAAAGCCTGATTTTCTTCAATTTCTCTTTGGCCTTCACACCAAAGCGCTGTTCCTCATCTATTATTACAAGCCCGAGGTCCTTAAATACTATATCATCGGAGAGAAGCCTGTGTGTTCCGATTACAATATCAACAGAACCTTCTTTCAGCTCTTTCAGAACCTCTTTCTGCTCTGATTTTGTCTTAAACCGTGAAAGCATCTGTATATTTATAGGGAATTCTCTCATTCTTTTACAAAAAGTATTATAATGCTGCTCTGCCAATATAGTAGTAGGAACTAATATACCGACCTGCTTGTTATCCATTACAGCCTTGAAAGCGGCCCTTAGGGCTACTTCCGTCTTGCCATAGCCTACATCACCGCATAATAACCTGTCCATGGGCTTTGGCTTCTCCATGTCAGAGATTACGTCAGAGGAGGCCTTTGCCTGGTCAATGGTATCCTTGTAAGGAAAAGACACTTCCAGTCTATGCTGCCAATCAGTATTCTTAGAGAAGGCAAAACCCTTGAGCCTTGTCCGACTTGCCTGCATCTGAAGCAGCTCCATGGCATAAGAGGCTGCTATCTTCTTGGTCCTCTGTTTCAATCTTTTCCAGGAATCTGTTCCCAGCTTGCTTAGTTTTGGCGCGGTCTTATAAAAACTTAGATATTTTTGTATAAGATTCATCTCCTCAACAGGTACATACAACTTATCTCTGTCCGCATACTCTATTAGGATATAATCCTTCTCCAGGGAAGGCTCTTCTTTTATCTTCTTTATACCTTTATATATACCTATACCATGATCTATATGCACGACTGAATCCCCAACCATAATATCGACAAAACTATCTATCGGCACCTCTTCACCCATGCCATGAAACAGGGTCTGTCTGGTTGAAGAATGTAATGTTTTTCTTGGAAGTATTATTACCATCTGGTGGGCAGAAGTAATCTCAGAGGTGACCAGGCTAAAGGATTGTATAGAATAAACCTTATCCTGAAAGAGCTCTAATCGTAGTGGAGATTCAAAACCACTAGGAAATATATCAACAACTCCGCCCCTGTGCGCAAAGTCTCCTCCCTGCCCGACAAAGTCTGTTATCTTGTAACCCAGTCTTGTTAGGCACCTTAGAAGCGGTTCTTTTTCCTGATATTGATGGATATATAGTTTGATTGTCTCAAGCATGGGAGGGCTCTATGTTCTAGTAAGGGAACGATTCCCCTTTATTTTCTGCCTACCGGCAGGCAGGAATCTAACGTTTTTGGATCCTTCGGATATTTCATATCCTCAGGATAAATGGTTCGACAGGCTCATCACCCTTCGAACCATCCTGAGCGAAGTCGAAGGGTTCAACCATACAATTTATCTCGCACTTTGTGCTCCATAAATTGTGGTTTCATTTACATTTTGTCCGGACAGGAAACTCCTAATAACGCGAGGGCTTTTGAGAAAACAGATTTAAGTGATTCAATAAGAAGCAAACGCGCGTATGTAAGGTCCGGATCATCACTTACAACACGATGTTTTGAATAAAAAGTATGAAAACCAGCTGCCAACTCCATAAGATATGATATAAGCCTATTTGGTTCCAAGCGTTGCGCGGACTCTTCTATCGCTTCAGGGAACTCTCTTAATATCTTAAGTATGCTCAACTCCTCTTCTGAGCAGAGCAGCTCTAAAGCCTTATCTTTACCTCTGCCTCTATCCTTACCCTGCTTACCCTTATGCTCTAAGATACCGCATATTCTCGCGTGGGCATATTGTATATAATATACAGGGTTTTCCATGGACTCTCTCTTGGCAAGCTCAAGATCAAAATCGAGATGGCTGTCCCTGCGTCTTGTCAAAAAGAAAAATTTTGTTACATCCTTACCTACCTCATCCATCACCTGGCGCAAGGTTATAAAATCCCCTTCTCGAGTAGACATGCGCACAGGCACACCTGATCTTGAGAGAGTAACGAGCTGGATAATCAAGATAGACAATAGATCCCTATCTTTTCCAATCGCCTGACACGCGGCCTTCATTCGCGCTATATATCCATGATGATCCGGACCCCATAAATCGATAAGCATATCAAAGCCCCTGTCAAATTTATCTTCATGATAAGCAATGTCAGGAGTAATATATGTATAAGAACCATCGCTTTTACGCAAAACCCTGTCTTTATCATCGCCAAATCTTGTAGAGGCAAACCAGAGGGCACCAGACTCCTCATACAAAAGGCCCTTACTCTTAAGCTCTACTAAAGCCTTTTCCACCTTCCCTGACTTACTAAGCTTTTGCTGCGAATAATAGTTATCAAATCTTACGGCAAAATCTGACAGATCCTGCTTAATGCCATTGAGTATATATTTTGTACCAAAATCGCGGAAAAAGGATATACTCTCATCATCAGGCACTACGAGAGTCTTATTGTGTTTTTCTATAATAGCCCTCGCGATATCATAGATATAATCCCCCCGATAACCTGCTTCAGGAAAGAGAGAAGCCTCTCCAAGCAATTCACAGTATCTAGCGTATATAGACCTTCCTAGAAGCTCTATCTGGTTACCTTCGTCATTAAGGTAATATTCTCTCTCTACCACATGGCCTGTAAATTCTAAAATATTAGCGAGCACGTCTCCTATAGCAGCCTGCCTGCCGTGGGCTACACTTAAAGGCCCTGTCGGATTAGCGCTGACAAATTCTATCAGGACCTTTTTGTTTTGGCCCTGTCCACTCCTGCCAAAATCAGCACCCTCAGATATTATCTGGACAATAACATTCTGGAGATAACTATGTGAAAAATGAAAGTTTATAAAACCCGGGGGCTTTACTTCAACGGTTTCAATCATCTCTTTTAAGCCAGTCTTCTCAAGGCCTTCTTTTATAAGCGATAAAAAGGCTTCTGCTATCTCTAAAGGCCTTAAGCCCTTTTTATCCCTGCATGCCTGCATAGCAATATTACTAGATAAATCCGCGAGTTTCCTGTTCTTAGGTACCTCAAGCATAATCTCCGGTATATGATCTATGCCAAGTCTATTTGCCACGGACTCAACAGCAGTTTTGATAAGATTAATCAACTGGGGCTTAATATCCAAACCTTAAAATCTCCTATATTTACTTATACTAAGTAAAGAAACTGTTTCTTAAATACTTTAGAGTTGTTTTGGTAGCATTTAAGAAACAGTTTCAACACTTACAGTTTCGAACACTTACAAAATTTCACTACTTAAGACCCTATAGCAAAACCTACTTCTACCTGCTCTGCATCTGCCCAGAGCCTCTCCAAATTATAAAAACACCGGGCATCTTCATGAAAAACATGCACTATGACATCAATATAATCCAACAGTATCCAGTGATTGTTAGTTTTGCCTTCTGAGTGGTAAAGCCTTATATCCTGCTTAGCAAGCAAATCCTCTATGTACCTTGCTATGGCTCTAGCCTGCTTGTAGAAGCTTGCGCCTGTAATTACAAAGTACTCGCAAAAAACAGCTACCTTACGCATGTCAAGTACTCTTATATCTTCAGCCTTCTTCTCTAATGCCAGATTACTTATTAATAATGCTTTTTTCTTCGAATCCGTATTGGTCATTACTTGGAATCCTTCAGATACTCTGTATCTTCAGGATAAAATTTGCTAACACAGCTTAAACCATTATTAGTATTTTTCGCGGGATTGTCTGCGGGCAAAGGAAAACTGCAGACAGGATTCATTTGCCCATTATTCTATACATACCTGTTCCGCAATCAGGGCATTTACCCTTCATAGCTTTTCTGCCGTTCTTCATTGTTACCTCTTGCGCGTCTTTCATCTCTTTCTTTGCCTTACATTTTACACAATATGCTTCTGCCATAGTACCTCCTATTGTTTTTTGGTATTTTAGCACACTCTCATTACTTAGTCAAGGCAATTAGGCCCACCGAATTGACTCGGTAAATTGTAACTCATACTGCAACAAAATCAAGTCCAAAATCACTGCTACTTCT
>CAZGAS010000075.1:0-4754 GCA_964523875.1 uncultured Planctomycetia bacterium
GCTCAATGAAATCACCTTGCGTGGTTTTTGACAGAACCTTTGCTACGTAGTCAACATGTCCTGTTACATAATGGCCACCTAACCTGCCTGCCAGTTTTAATGCACGTTCAAGATTGACTTTTTCCCCTATTTTTAAATCAGCAAGATTACTTGCAGTCAAGGTTTCGCTACTTAAATCAAAAGACAGCATGTAATGGTTTTTACCTGTTAATGTAAGGCATACTCCATTAACGCTTATACTGTCCCCAATAGCCGAGTCACTACTGCAAACAGCACTCTCTATGGTCAAAAACGCATCTTTGTTTAAATGCGCTATCTTTCTTACTGTGCTGAGTTCCTCAACTATGCCTGTGAACATTTCGCCTCTATTAATATATCGTTATCTACTCTCTTTACCTTGATATCCGTAAACCTTTTAGCATCCTTTATCTTATCTATACCATTTCCACCTATTGAATTAGTAGCGGCTTTTCCGCCTATAATAATCGGCGCAATAAAAAGATAAAACTTATCAATAAGGCTATCCTTAAACAGCGATGCCGAGATTTCACCTCCGCCTTCTGCTAATATGCTGCTGATACCTCTTAAGAAAAGCTGCTTCATGAGCGCAGGTAAATCAACTCTTTTAGAAATAGATTTTGCATACAAAATATCCGCTCCTTGTGACTTTAAGGCAACTGCCTTACCTTGATCAGCGTTTTTAGTGGTAACTATTATAGTCTTTCCGGGAGATATGCTCTTTAATATTCTCGCGTTCAAAGGTGTCTTAAGCCGTGCGTCTATTATCACCTTAACAGGCTGCCTCTTTGAATTACGTATAGTAAGAATAGGGTCATCACATAGTAAAGTATTTATTCCTATAAGCACGGCATCGTGGGTCTTTCTTAAATCTTGCACAACCTTTCTTGAGGCTTTAGAACTTATCCATTTGGAATCGCCGCAATTCGAGGCTATCTTGCCATCCAGGCTCTGAGCAAGTTTTAATGTAACCAAAGGCTTGAAACTCTTCATCCTTTTAAAAAAAATCCTGTTTAACGCCTTAGCCTCTTTCTCTAAGGTGCCTAGGCTTACCTTTATAGAATGCCTTCTTAGCGCGTCTAAACCCTTACCATTATTTAGTGGGTTTGGATCTTTAGCAGCGCAGACTACCTCCTTAATGCCTGAACGGATAAGCGCGTCAACGCAGGGTGGTGTCTTTCCGTAATAAGAGCATGGTTCAAGCGTTACAAAACACGTCGCGCCATCTGCTTTCTTATCTGCTTCTTTTAAAGCGAATATCTCCGCATGGGGCCCGCCAAAACGCTTATGATAGCCAGAACCTATTACTCTATTATTTTTTACAATAACACAACCTACTAATGGATTAGGATATGTCTTATCATTGCCTCTCTTCGCTTCCTGGATAGCAAGCCGCATATATCGCTTAACTGTTTTTGTATCCATTCTTTAGAGCCTCAACATAGGAATAAGGGATCGAGGTTTTTCCTATTAGAATATTGCCCTTGGCATCACCATGGCAATCTGAACCACCTGTTATTAGCAGGCCATTCTCATTAGCAAACTTTTCGTATCGCTTGGCTATTGAACCGGTCTGTTCAGTATGGAAGACCTCTACGCCTTCCAGGCCCTCCTTTACCAGTCTTGGCAATATCGAGTCGAGACTATTGACCACAGGGTGAGCGATTACAGGCACACCTCCGGCCTTTTTTATAAAGTCAATCACCATTTTTGAGCTATATCTAAAACTTGAAACATAGCATGGCTTTGCGTCACCTATGTATTTTTTAAAAGCAACGCGCCAATTTGAAACAAGCCCTTTAGCTTCCATATACATGGCAATATGAAGCCTACTTATAGATACGTCACCTGCGAATTTTATAACATCTTCAGCAGTCAGGCTGAAGCCATGACTATTAAGGGCATCTACCATTTTGTGCAGCCTCTTTATCCTGTCTTGCCTTATCTCGCTTAAAAAGCCTAAGAAAACCGGATCTTTATAATCTATACAGTAACCGAGCATATGTATCTCTTTGCCGCCTTCTTCAGCGCTAACCTCAACACCCGGTATCACTTCAATATTACGTTTTTTTCCAGCGTAAATAGCCTCCTCAACGCCTGATACGCTATCATGGTCTGTAATAGCAATACAACATAGGCCTTCTTCACTTGCACGCTGGAGAACCTCCTCAGGGCTAAAGGAGCCATCTGAATACTTCGTATGTATGTGAAGATCCGCGAATTTGTTTATCACTTATTTATCTCTTTTTTATTTATCTTATCTAATATACCATTTACAAATTTGCCTGATTCCATATCGCCGTATTTTTTCGCGAGATCTACTGCCTCATTTATTGATACCTTTGGGGGTATATCATCAAGATAGAGCAGCTCGTAACAGCTCATGCGCATTATGTTCCTGTCAATAACCGCCATTCTCTCAAGCTGCCAGTTTTGCGCGTATAGTGATATCGCGGTATCTATCTTTTTAAGATTCTCATAGGTACCTCGCGCGAGGCTTAAAGCAAAATCCATTATAGATGTTTCCAGCTCTTCAGGGCCTTGAGACTGGCTATCCCAAAAACCATCTAATATAGAATTTATATCTTCATGCCTTATATCAGCCTGGTATAAAAGCTGTAACGCAAACTCTCTTGCTCTTGTTCTCTTTCTCATCTGTTAATTCCTTCTCTCTTCTAACAAGGTAACAGGTCACGTTGAAGATCACGCGCAACCCCCTGCAGATTCAAATAGCAAATATTGCCTTATTTACTAATAACGTTTAAGAGATTTACCATCTCAATAGCTGATATAGCAGCATCCTTGCCCTTGTTTCCTTCTTTTGAACCGGCACGATTTATAGCCTGTTCAATATTATCAGCTGTAATCACACCAAAGATGGTAGGTATATTCGTATCCAGGCCAACCTTAGCAACACCCTTTGCTACCTCTGATGAAACATATTCGAAATGTGGTGTCTCCCCGCGGATAACAGTTCCAAGGCAGATAATCGCGTCATATTTTTTGGATACCGCCATCTTCTTGGCAACAAGCGGAACCTCAAATGCACCGGGTACCCAGGCAACATCTATATCATCATCCTTGCCGCCGTGCCTTATCAGCGTATCTACACACGCCTCCAGCAGTTTCTTTGTAATAAAATCATTAAAACGCGATACTACAATACCAAAATTCTTATCCTTTAGTGTTAACGTTCCTTCTAATGTCCTTACCATTTATTGCCTCCTTGTTATATATTTTTCAAATAATGGCCAAGCTTATCTCTCTTGGTTGTTAAATATCTTTTGTTTTCCTTTGTCGTAGTAATCTCAATCGGCACCCTTTCTACAATACTGAGTCCGTGGCCTTCAAGGCCTATAATCTTCTGAGGATTATTTGTAAGAAGCCTTATATTATTTACTCCGAGATCCGCTAATATTTGGGCCCCTATACCATAATCACGCAAATCCGCGTCAAAACCAAGGGCATGGTTTGCCTCGACCGTATCAAGCCCTTCATCCTGTAGTGAATATGCCTTTATCTTATTTACAAGGCCTATGCCTCTGCCTTCCTGACTCATATACAATAAGACGCCCTTTCCTTCAGCGCTTATCATTTCAAGAGCCTTATGAAGCTGACTGCCACAGTCGCATCTTTTAGATGCGAATATATCCCCTGTAAGACACTGGGAATGCACCCTTACAAGCACACCCTTATCACTTTCGTTTTCAATGTCACCTTTTACCATAGCTATATGATGATAATTATCTATCTTTGACTCATATATATGCAAAGAAAAATCACCAAATTCAGTAGGTAATTTTGTTTTCGCTAAATGGGTTATCAGTTTATCAAATTTGCGCCTATATTCTATAAGGTCCTTTATTGAGCATATCTTCAATTTATGCTCTTTAGCATATCCTAATAACTCAGGCGTGCGTGCCATGGTGCCGTTATCATTCATTATCTCGCAGATAACTCCCGCGGGATATAGTCCCGCAAGTCTTGCAAGGTCAACAGACGCCTCTGTATGCCCTGCCCTTACTAGTACTCCTCCTTTTTTTGAGCGCAGAGGAAATATATGTCCTGGGCGTATAAGGTCCTCGGGCTGGGATACAGAGTCTATCATGACCTTAATAGTACGCTCCCTGTCATAAGCGGATATGCCTGTAGTAATACCTTTTGCCGCGTCAGCTGATACAGCCCAGGCGGTATCAAATGGCACCTTTGAGTTATGCACCATAGGATGGAGTTTTAGTTCATCCATGCGTTGACCCTCAAGAGGAACACATACAAGACCGCGGCCATATTTTGCCATAAAATTTATACTTTCCGCTGTCGCGTGTGAAGCGGCCACAACAAGATCGCCCTCGTTTTCACGGGATTCATCGTCTATTACAATAACTATCCTACCCTGCTTTACATCCTCTATTATCTCTGGTATTGTATTTAATTTCACTTTTATCACCCCTTTAAAATAAAAAAAACCGAAACATAGGCTTCGGGATATAAAAACAGTAAAAAATTATTTTCTCTTCTCTCGTCTAGACTATACTATTGGCAAAGGAATTACACCTTTTCTGCCCTATGAGGGCTCGTCGGCTTTCACGACCAGTGGGGAATTACACCCCATCCCGAAGACCTAATAAGTATACCACAACCTTAAAATCTGTCAAGTAAAAACAAAAAACAAAAAAGTCCGGTGGATGTATAATAAAGTGTGTTCTTTGGTGGTAAGATTTAAAGTTTTTACTTGA
>CAZGAS010000076.1:0-4741 GCA_964523875.1 uncultured Planctomycetia bacterium
ATTAGTGTCGCATCTTTAGTGTTGCAGATAATTGGCGATTATTCTAATATTTATTGATAATAATATCGAGCGACACTGTAATAAAGCAGGTTTTATCTCTGATAGGGGGGTATGATTAGCGCATGTTATTGGTTAATTTTTTCCAATTCTATGACTCTACATTATCATCAAAGTTTCTTTACTTCTTAGTATATTGAGATATAATATAAAAGCCTATTACATTAATAGCTAATAACTTGGGTTCAGTTCGTGTATACGAACCTTCGGATGCTAGATGGACAAATTGCTATACTCGGATTACACACTCGCTTAGGGTATGGTATAATCGAGATTAACTGTAGGCAGAGTAAGGAGTTAGGAAAATAGGCAAAGAGGGAACCGAACGTAAGTGGAAAATTGCATTGTTTAGTATCGCATTGAATTATTAAGGAAAATTTATTATGAAAACTCTAAAAGGCATAACAGCTGTTTCTGGCATAGCTCGAGGTACAGTCTGTTTATATAATGAAGAAATCGAGGAAAATATACCACATTACGGTATTGAAAAAGAAAGGGTTTCTGGCGAAATAGCACGTTTAAATGAAGCGTATACAAAGGCAAAAGGTGCCATGAAAGATATATTGGGTATATCCGAAAAGATGTTTGGAAAAGCCGGCGATGAAATTTTTAAAGCGCACAACATGATCTTGGAGGATCGATCTTTGCGTGAGGAAATAATAAAACTCATAAAAGATAAGTTGATAAACGCAGAGCATGCTGTAAGCGATGCTTTTGGTGGTCATGCGAAGCAACTGGAAGGAAAAGAGTTGCATTTTGCTGAACTTGTTCATGATATAGTGGATGTAAGAAATCGGATTATTTCTTCTTTTAGCGGAGTTTCGGGGCATTTCGAATGTCCGATTAACGAAAAGCAAGCTGTTGTAGTGGTTTCTAAGAGATTAACCCCTTCGATGGTGATGAATATACCTAAAGAGCAGGTGCTCGCATTTGTGACAGAAGAAGGAGGATTTACTACACATGCTACCATTCTGACAAGAAACTACGGAGTGCCGGTAATCTTTGGTGTCGATATCAAAGACAACATGAACTGCGGAGACAGGATTATTGTTGATGGAATCCAAGGCGAGATGATAATAAATCCGGATAAAGAAACAGACACGCAGTATTCGAAAAAAATTGAGTCATTTTCAAATAAGAAGGCAGTTTGCCAGGTTCAAGTTGCAAAACCTGCCAAAACCAAAAAAGGTTTATGTATTACGTTGAAAGCGAATATTAACACTCCTGGCGAGGTTGAATTACTAAAACACGTTCATTATGATGGCGTGGGATTATTTCGTTCAGAGTTTATTTTTAGCAATAAAAACACACCCCCAACTGAAGAGGAATGGGTCAAAGTGTATCGTGATGTTTTTGAAAGAGTTGAAGGAAAGACTGTTGTAGTACGATTGCTAGACATAGGTGGAGATAAACTTCCCGGTTATTTGCATTTGCCGCAACAGGAAAATCCGGATCTTGGCATTCGCGGGGCGCGGGCTGCAAGTTTATTTTATGATGTATATTTTAGACAGCTAAAGGCAGTTCTGCGAGCTTCTGTTTACGGCGACCTACGTATTCTTTACCCCATGGTTTCTGATATAAGTGATATAGAAACTTACAGGGAAATTTTAAAGGCTGCCCAATCGCAACTTCGTAAGGAAAAAATAAAATTTAAAAATAACATTAAAGAGGGAATAATGATCGAGACCCCTTCAGCCGCGATAATGGCAGACCGCTTGCTTGAAGAGGTGGACTTTGCAAATATAGGGTCAAACGACCTGATACAATATACGTTGGCCGCTTCAAGAGGTAATCAATTGATTGAGAAAAGGTATCATATTTTACACCCTTCTTTAGTCCGGCTTATGGAAATTATTGCAAGTGCAGGAAAAAAGCATAAAAAAGAGATATGTCTATGTGGTGAAATTGCGGGTTTTGAGGAATACTACCCTTTATTCTTGAATATCGGCCTTAATAGTTTCAGTATTGCTGGGGCAGGGTTGGAAAATATAAAATGTCATTTGATGCATACAAAAAAAATAGACAAGAATTTTGTTAAGCGTTTTTACAAAGCGAGGACAAAGTCGGATATTGATAAAATTTTTACAAAGAGCACGTTATAGCGAATGACATTCGCAGGTATACTGAAATGAGAAAATAATTTTGTCCGAATTACGGGAAACTTTTAATTAAAAGAACAAGTTTTAATTTTACCGGAAGCAAAATTAAAAATGATAGATGTTCTTATTTTGAGAAGACCATAGCTGGTATAGGTATGGATAAAGAAAGGTGCAATTATGAGCGAAAAACAAGCTGTTGAATATTGTAAGAAATTAGTAAACATGCCTTATAACAAATTCAATTTGGCTAATTATAAGGAAAAACTGTCAAAACTACTAAAAATAAAAATTAACTTCATAGAAACTAAATCTACAGGCCCAATAAAGTTAATGTCTGGGCAACATAAAAATGCGGGAATTGTATATACCAATCATGGTTCTACTCAAAAGAGGAAAATTATTTTAGTAGGAAAGGGAATTTTGTTTGACGCGGGAGGTTATGACATAAAGCCTTCAGGGAAATTTGCGGATATGAAAATAGACATGGCCGGGATGGCAAGTGCCTTTTCAGTCGCATCGCAGTTACCTGCTAAAAATCTTGTAGCCTATTGTCCTGTTTCTACAAATTTAGTGGCTAATAGTCAGATATTACCAGGAGATGAGATAAGACTGGGTAATAAGTTAGTTACCATAAGTAACACGGACGCTGAGGGTAGATTAATTCTTGCAGAAGCCTTAACTAGCTTACCACAAACTTCGAAAGATATTATAGTTACTGTAGCAACTTTGACAGGAGCGGTTGGACACGCCATAGGGGAGAAGGCTACAGGGGTTTTTGCTTTTAATGATGACTTATATCAAAAATACAAAAAGAGTTCAGATAAAGCTAAAGAGTTGGCTTGGAGATTGCCCTTGTGGGAGTATTTGGATAAGAAACATTTCAGGAAAAAACAAATAAAAAATTCAGTAAAAGACAAACCGGGAGCTTCTGTAGCAGCTCTATTTTTAAAACAATTTATTAGATATCCTGATAATTGGATACACTTAGATATAGCATATTCTTGCTGGGATAAAAAGAAAGAAAAAGCTACTGGTCAACCAGTCAGAACATTGACTAATTTTATAAAAACTTTGTGATAACAAAAGGATTTGAATATGATGACCGATTATGATCTGCTTACATTTGGCCCGGTTCCATCAAGGCGTCTGGGGCAGAATTAACAGGTCACATAAATCTTTACAGCTTGATAAGATATCACAGGGTATAATAGAATTTTCGCGTACTTTTGAAGGGGAATTAGCTACAGAAACCATGCTTATCCGGGATATTAATGATAATGCAGGAGAGATGGGAAAAATCGCCAATTTTATTTCCAGGCTGAAGGATACAAAGAGTTACGTCTCTATTCCAACGAGACCGCCAGCGGAAAAATGGGTAAATTCGGTTACCGAACACACTATAAATACAGCATATCAGCTCTTTAAAGAAAAGTCATCGAAAAATTAATAACTGGAAACAAACTAGTAGAGACGGAATACAAAGGCAATAGATACTTTATCAGTTTTATTATAATAACGGTTTTAATAATATTTTTTAACTAAAGGGATGAAAGATGTTCAAACAAATTTCAAAAGAATTAAAAATCCATGCTCCTTTCACAATTTTTGGAGCAATTACCGGTATTATAATTATGGCAGCCTTTCAAAAAACGCCTTCAAATATTTCCTATAATATATTTTATATACTTCATCCAATTCACGTTGTTTTGAGCGCGCTTGTTACCGCATCTATGTACGAACTTCATACATGTGAACGCATAGGCGGTAAATGCATAAGAGGTAAATGCAATCTTTGGGTTTTGCTAATCATCGGCTACGTAGGTTCTATAGGGATCGCTACTATAAGTGATTCGGTTATTCCCTATTTAGGCGAAACAATGTTAGGGATGCCTAATAGAAAGATTCATATAGGTTTTATAGAGAAATGGTGGCTGGTCAATCCTCTAGCTATTGCAGGTGCTCTTATGGCTTGTTTTAGGCCGACTACGAAATTCCCACACGCCGGGCACGTATTGTTGAGTACGTGGGCATCATTGTTTCATATCATTATGGCTATGAGCGGAGTGGCGTTGCATTGGCTTGTATATGTTGCGATTTTCCTCTTTCTTTTCCTATCAGTGTGGATACCCTGTTGTTTAAGTGATATTGTTTTTCCTCTTTTATTTGTGAAAGAGAAAAAAGTAAAAAACCTATCGGATAATTTGAAATAACAAAGGTTATAAAAATGAAAATGGATTTGAATTAATAGCTAAAGATTTGAAAATATAATATCCGTCTAGGTAGAGAAGAGGAAGGCGAAGGCCCTTCAGGGCACTTTTTACGCCGTGGAGATACATCTCCGTTTGTTTCAAAGTTCTTAAAATAAAGTAAGGTTTGTGGAGGGCTGTCCTGAAGCATATGGGTAGACCCTCTATCCCTTTAGGTAACGCTAAGGATTAGCATGGGTTTAGTATGATAAATTTTTTACAAAATTGTTCACCAATTACGCAAGCTTTTATAGCGGGACTTTTCACATGGGGAGTTACCGCTTTTGGGGCATCATTTGTATTTGCTACTAAGAAAGTAAATAAGAAATTGCTTGAAAG
>CAZGAS010000077.1:0-4722 GCA_964523875.1 uncultured Planctomycetia bacterium
GTAAGAAAAAGGCCAAGGCGCATTTAGAATACCTTGGCTTTATAAATGGCTGGATACAGGATTAATATATAATTTTTTGTTTAGCAGGGCTACTCTTCAATCATTGCCAGTATCTTGCGCCTTGCCCTCATAACATTATGCGCTACGGCATTAGGGCTGATATTCAGCTCTATTGCCGCGACATTATAAGATAGGCCTTCAATACCACATAGCTGTAGCGCGGACCTGTAATTAACCGCTAACCTGTCTATAGCGCTTGAGACCATGTCCATAAGCTCTTTCTGCTCTATAGCGGTATCCGGCGCCTGTGTCTTTGTATCAACTATTATATCAGACAGTTCTTTAGACCCCTCGTCAGATCCCAACCTCCTATTTAATGACTCTTTGCAGGAATACTGCTTGCTCCTTGTATAATTATATGAAAGGTTCCGGGAGACTGTATACGTCCATTTTAGAAAGTCTGTCCTGTTAACTATCTTGTCAAGATGTGTATAAGCGCGCATAAATGTCTCCTGCGCTATATCATCAGCCGCATATCGCTCATTGTTCAGTAAGCGCATAGCACGTGAGCGTATCTTGTTAAAATACCTCTTGTAGAAAACCTTAAAAATTCTTTCTCTCTGATTGTATGACATCTTATTCCCCCTTCCGGGGAGCATAAAAATGCTCCCCGAATAAAAAAGCTTTATCTTTTTAATATTCTGTCTCATTCATTTTATGTATCTGTTCCATCTCAGCATCTACATCTTTATTCATATTACCATCTATGTGCTCATTCATATACTTATTGCTCTCTTCATCTTTTTTCTCATCAGGTATATAGAAAGTCGCCGCGTCTATGACACCCTTTGTAGTTCCTACTACAGCCTTGCCGGCTCCTTTTATAGTACCTACTGTAACACCCTCTATCACGTTCTTCTCTTGGGTTGTATCTGCCATCTCTTTAGGCACCTCTGTCCACGCAGTCGCGCTCTCCTTAACGCCTTCTGAAAGCTTTTGTGCGGGTTCCTCAGCCGCTGCTACAGGCAACGCGAAAGCTATGATCAGAAGATACGGCGGAAAAAACTTTGCCAGCCTTCTCATGCTCACCTTTCTACTCTTAACCTCATCATGTTTCTTTCCCATCTTGCGTCTCTTCATCTTATCTCCCCCTTCCTATTGGTTTTTTGATTTATCAATCTTTATCCTGAGTACATGTAAGGGTGAAACCTCTATCTGGATAAATTCAGCGGCCTTGGTCTCCCACCTTACTAATACGGGCTCACAACCTTCCTTATTGCCTGTCCAGCGAATCTTCATCATCCTCTCCTCTCAAACATATCTTCCGCTAAAAGCCTTAGCTTGTTAAGTCTGGCACTCCTTTCAAAGCATCTAGCTTTAAAAAGCCCTGCCATTATCTTTTGTATTATATCTATCTCCATATATACAATATTTTCGCTTACGTACTCCAGCCTTCTGCCGCAGGCTGAGACCTGGCTCATCCAAATATAATTATTTCCATTAGATATCGGAGGCAGGTCTTCTACTGAAGAGGCTATTATTCCGAAAACAAATAAAAAAGGAATTATAAATAACGCCAGGACTATTATCTTATTAGCGCTCATATGAATGTCTCTTCATTTTTAATTTGCGTAAAGGCGCTGTTAACGGTACTCTCATAATAGATAGCAGCCTTTTCTCAAGCTCCGCTTTGGAGCGCACGCCTTCGCCATTGAAATCGTTTATCTTGACAACATCTATAAGCGCCCTTATAACATCTGTCCTTGAAAGCTTATGGCCTGTTGAAAATAGGGCGTCCTTAGAGAGCCTATCAATGAAATCGATCTCATCCCTGGTTAACAACGCGACTACTCTTCCTGTATTTCTATCATCCGGTGTCTGATTCTTCATCTTAGCAGCCTCCTAATATCATCGGTCCATAGCCTGCATAAACAAAAAAAACCCTAAAATTTTA
The DNA here is from genome assembly GCA_964523875.1 of uncultured Planctomycetia bacterium. GTDB lineage: Bacteria > Omnitrophota > Gorgyraeia > JABMRG01 > JABMRG01 > JAUVHV01. Next base: position 1,955 of record CAZGAS010000077.1, read on the forward strand.
AAAAGGCTTCTGCCTCTTGAAAGTTTTAGGGCTTGAAAAATCAATATCTGATATTTCGGCAACCCGACTACCGTACCCTTTGATTCCAATTCTGGGTTTAGGCTCGCGGCTTTGCGCCCCGCTCTTTCAAGCGGTTTGCCTTTATCGTTTCTTATTTAAAAGAGCTTTTGTTTCTTCCCATAGTAAATATGCCCTACCCTTTACCAAAAGTCAAGAGGTTAGAAGTATATTTTTACACTTTTACACTTTCACACCAAGCTTAAGAAAATCAGGACAATGGGCCAATGTTGCCCGCACCTTTTGCCTGCGCTGCGCAGGTATTTTTGCCCCTATTTATAATCCTTTTCCAAAAAAAGCCAATGCGCCGCTACAGGCAAAGGTGCAGGCAGCATTCAGCAAAAAAAGGGGCAGTCCTAAAAAAACAAGGTGATAACGTGCTCAGGGATGTACCCTTTAGGAGAGTCCCCTGTTAACCGCGTGTTTCTCTATATATTCTATAACCATCTCCTGCACTGAAGAAGAGAGGTTTGTAAAGGCTATGCCCATACCCGGGTAGAGTTCAGGCTGGAGGCCCTGGTCAGCAAGCCACATAACAATACCGTGAAACTGTCTTGGATCCTGGCCTTTCTTAAAAATAATCTCCAGCATTACCTCGCTGCCGGGGGGCAATAACTGCATGGAACGTATGAACAAGCCAGCACCGCTAAGATTTGCCATCCTGCCTGGATAGGAATGTCCTCCTGCTTTATAATGCGTACCTTTAGTCAACCTGTACACTATAGGCATATCAAGGTCAAGCCTTATAAAACGCCTGCGCCAGGGCTGATCAAGCATCTCCTGCTTATTTATATCCGCGCCGCGCGTAAAACTCGCTACCGCTTCATTGATATCGTCATATATCTCAAAAACATCATCAAGCTTAACTATCCTGAATAACTCCTGTATATGAGTTGATATGCCGCATAATTTCATCACGCACTTATTATTTAAGGCGTTCTTATAGGTTATAGCTAAGACAGATAGGCCGTTGTAATCAATAGAATTAATACCTGTCATATCAATGACCATCTTCACGCTTTGGTTTTTAAGCAACTCGCCCACTGCCTCTATAAGCTTGGATGAGTTGATATTGATCCTTCCCTCTATACTTAAGATATCTATATTCTTAACACGTTTTATCTTTATCTTCATCAAAGCGACTCTTTCGTGTAATCAACAAAAAAAGGGATCGACATCCCCTTTTTTGGAAACTTTATATTGCCTATACTGAGGCTGTACCTTTAAGCCTTATTCGAACGCCTCTTTAGTACCCTTTATCGGCGTATTTACGCTTCCCTCTACCGCTGTATACCCTGTGTCAATACTACCCTTGACAGGCACAACGACCACGTCCTTTATCTTCTCGGGCTTGCCTGTAACAGTATCAACAACGCTGGTTCCTGTATCAGCTACTGTTGTAACTCCCGTATCCGCTGTACGCGCTACTGTTCCTACTGCCTGCTTAGTAATACTAAACGGCCATTTAACAATATCCTTCATAAACTTTACAGCCTTGTTCTCCTGCTGTGGAGCTTGTTTTTGATCTGCTTGTTTCTGTTGCGCATAAGCGCTACTTACACAAGAGATAGATACCATTGCTATTAACGTCATCAATAAATACATGCTACTATGTTTCTTCATATCACGCACCTCTCTTTTTATATATCTTATTACATATGCCAAGGCAACACAAGAAAAAAATCAGTGAAACAAAATTTATCCGCTTTCACCTGATCTGTAAAGAGCGTCACAAAGAAATTTCAAAAATGTATTCTTATTATCTTCTTCTATGCCCGCGAATACAATACCGCAATTATACCTGCCCTTCTTATTCGCGGCAGTAACCCTTATTACCTTACCATTACAATGGATAGGGTTTAGGGTGTCCGGCGCGTGCATGTCGATCGCGGTTTCAGTGCCGACTGAAAGCCTCTTATTAACATTGATTAGTATACCGCTGGCGCTGACGTTTTTCGCGGATGCCTTTATTGTTTCAACAGCGCCTTTCTTCTTGATGCTTAAAGTCATAGGCACCGAGACGTCTATTCGGATATAATACCTTTGCTCTTTCTGGCCGGTCTGGCGACTGCTCTTTCTTTTTTCCCTTAAAGGGCTCTTGTTCTTTTCGTTATTTATCATTTGCTAAACCTCCTGAAAAAAAACGAAGTAATATCATATACATCGTTTAAATAAGATATTTACTTCGCTTTTCACAGTATAAAATGGTTGCGGTTTGAACCCTATTTTTCTTCAAACACAAATTCCGGCTGCAGTATAGGGCTATAATCTTGTGGCATAGGAAAAAGAAAAGTCACGGTATCATACGCGCCGGCGCCGGTTCTTACTACCGCCATTCCAATGCCCTTTAATGTTCCGTATGTTATGCCCATGAGGGGGTTATTCGTATCGACACTAGTATCATATATATTCATAGGAAGCTCTACCCAGCCAGTCACTATATTCACGATACCCCTGCCCAGCTTTTTCCCCATCTTCTCAACAACACTACCCTCTTCCGCGAATACGGGTAACGCTACTGCCGCGACACATAATACTAACATAAAAGTTATAATCAACTTTGTGCTTTTTCTCATATTTTTTCCTTTTGTTGTGCTACTATATTTATATTCAGTTTATCAATAGAACGGGTTTTTGTCAAGGCAAAACAATTTCCTTGTAGTAAGCTAATGAAATGTCCCCTGTTAGTAGCAAATGAAATGTCCCCTTCA
>CAZGAS010000078.1:0-4572 GCA_964523875.1 uncultured Planctomycetia bacterium
TGCGCTTTAACTAAATCGGACTTGCAAAAAGGGCAATACTTGAATAAATTTTTTGGCATAATAGGCTCTTGCTTTTATCTAAGGGCTTTATCAACTATCCCATCTGGCAGCATATTATCAGAATGGTATAAACCTTTATCTTCCATTATATATCTGGTACATTTTAGGTAATCACCAAAACAGTAATCTTTAATCCATCGCTTATCCAACTTGCCCTGTTCATAAAAACGTTTAAGAGGGCACACTTCATACCATTTGCATATATTATTATGTTTCATCAGCTTTTAAAAATTCTTCTGCCTTGAAAGCTATCTTGTCCATAACAATAACTGTTAAGCTATCTCTTGTTCTGTCATATCTTAGCCTCGAATCATTTTCCCGCCACATTTAGGGCAACTCATATCATAACAGGGGATACCCACTTTATGCGGTACTGACAGCTTACAATTATTGCATATACACATCCCTGCTGGGCCTGCACCTGGACGGTTACCCCCCATTCTACCGCCTCCGCCGCCTCTTCCTGCTCCTGCTCCTGCTCCTGTTCCTGTTCCTGCTCCTTGGCCAAAAGGGCCTGTTCCATCTCCACGTGGCATTTTATTCGCCTCCTTTATTTATACTCTTTACCTTGTTTGCAATTATTACATACACCAAAAAAAACAACACGATGATTTTCAATCTTAAGATTATATTTCATGGAAAGATTCTTTTTTTTCTTTTCTAAAAGATCTTTTTCATTATCTGTAGAATTGGAATAATCAATTATGCTGTTACGTTTTTTGTATATTAAATAGTGATGATGATTACTCTCAAATGCGAACCAATAATTCAAGATTGCGATAAATGGTAGCTAATCCTATAATAGGTGATATCTTTGATACAGCTTCGTAAATTTACTTAGCGCTTAAATGTTTTTCTATATTATGTATATTCAACATACTACCTTTTATTGAGAATTATTCTCATTAATACTTTGTACTTTATCACTTTGTGTTTTCTATGTCAAGCGCTATTGTTTTGCTGCAATTTTAATCAAACAGATAAGATTTATTGCGGAATTTTAACCCTTAGAGCGCCTTGTCTATCGGCAGACAGGGCTCTGTCACGTAGCGTGGGTAAAACTTTGTCGTAACTCTTTGACACTTGCGGACATAAAAAAGCTCCGATAATGGTTAATCATCGGGACTTGACATACCCACTAACTATATCTCGCCTTTGAACAAGTTATTATTTAATTGGCTGAAAAATTGGGGTTGAAATAACATAATCTTTTTAAATAAAAGATAGGCTCGTACAGCATAAAAGAGGCTGTATTATGATACAACCTCTTTTAAATCACCATGTTTTTCCTTATCCAATTTTCCTGGCCCCAGAAAATATTTCCTCAATAGTTACATATAAAGCACCTTTAGGATAAAGATCTGGTCTTTTTTCTTGCACCCAATTAAAAACGTCTTGATATTTTTTACCTTCTTGTATATATTCTGTTTTTCCTTTTAATTGATATGATTTTTTTGTTTCAGTATCAAGCACAACAAAGGAAAGATTAGGATTAGATAAGACATTACTCTTTGTTTTTACAAGCTTGTTATCTGCTATAACAACAGTTGTATCATTTATATATTTTAAAAACGTAACATATATTATGTTCGGTATATATTCGTTATTAACAGTTGCTACGCATATAGGATTTGTTTTTTCAATAGCTATTTTAACTTCTTCGGGTATTTTTGTCATAATATATTCCTTTCTTGTATGGGTAATCTCAAATAATCCTTTTATCTATTTTCTTATACCTTACTGTAAAAAAATATATTAAAAATACTGGCTGGGGGCTTAGTGTACCCCGTAACTATATCTCTCCTTTGAACGAGCTCTATTATATAAGGATAAGTCGTAGATTTCAATAAATCGGCTACTTTAATTTTTCCTTTCTCGGCAAAAGCTGGAATTTTTTCTAACGCTTCAATGCAATTCAGAACCTCCTGTTTGTCTTTATTAGTGGCGGTAACATCTTTGCCGTCAAATAATGCCTCAACCTGCTCAAGGCTTAACTTATTGCCTTCGATCACGGTTGATGAGTGAGTATTATGCAATAAAGCCTGTCGTCTCAACCTTACTTCCCACTTGAGAACCAAGTATGCTTGCTCAATAACCTCTCGTGCCGAAGTTATAGTCGTAAGGTTATTTAAGATTTTATCACTAATCGTATATTTTGGATTATATGGCATATTCGCCTCTTTGTTTTTGGGTACTTCTTTTATGGCTTTTGTAGCTTATAATTATAGCATAGCCCCCTAGGCCTGTCCATATCTTAATCCTTTGAATTTCTTTCCCAAAAACTCTGGCCTTAGGAAAAAACGGGATAGTCCACACCCACACAATTCGCTTTATCGTTGGGGCAGTCCCTATTTCTCGAGGGGATTATGCTATAAGATAAGAAAAACAGCTACTTGTGATAGCTGCTTTATGTGTATTGGCTACCTATGTTGGATAGGTTTAACAACTGGCTATATAATATTTCACTCGTTGAATTGGAGTAACTTAATATATATGCGTGGTTGGGAATTATCTTTATCGCCTAAAATTCGGGTGTGGCTAACTTATAAAACCTGCTTTGAACCCTCTTCAGCCTGCGTGTTTTTTTTATTCAATTTATGTTGTTTTTTTTCTTCTTTTTTCTTTTTCTTTGCCTGTTCTTTCTGATGTTTTTGGTATGAATAATTATCTCTTGCCAATATGACCTCTTTTTACTTTGGGGCCGTCCTACATGGGACGCCCTATAATTTGGATTACACTACAACAAAATCTTTTCTCTTAGCGGCCGCTTTCCTTGCGCTTTGAGAAACACTCCTTGCAATATACCGGACGGTCTCCGCTGGGCTTGAAAGGAACTTCGCATTCCTTCTTACATTCTGAACAAATCACCTTGTGCATCTCCCGCGCCTGTCTGTCAAATCCGCCACCACCATGTTGGTATCCCATCCTACCTCCTTTGGTTTTTATTAAAAATAATTATACGCTAAAAAAATCCCCTTGTATTGTAATCCAGTAGTTAGGGGGCTTGGTATGCCCCCTAACTATATCTCTCCTATGGACAAGCTATATTATATAGAGGAAAGCTGTGAATTTCAATAAAATTCGAATTTTAGAGATAAAGCTATAAGTAAGATTGCCTGCACCGAGCTTGTTGAGGTATCGTTTTTGTCAGGTCTTTTTTGTCCTATATAAACAAACCCAAAAATAGAGCAGGCTTCTTCGTATATTAATAATTCTGTTTCGCTGTTTTTATATATATAAAGGGCTCTTAATATTCCATCCAAGTATCTGGTTGCCCGTCGCCATTAGTATCCTTTTCAGCGCGAACAGGCCTTGCTTTTTCGTAAAATACCCACTCATCTATCTTGGTATCTCCGTTGGTATCTGTTTCCGCTTTTATGATTACCCCTTCTCCTGTATATGTCTCTATCCTGTCGATCTTACCATCATAATTTCTGTCCATTTTTATCTGTTTTGGCTTTACTTGCTGTCCGCGCGTTGATTCAGCCGCTTCCGATGGGGTAGCTGCCTCAACAGAAGAAAAAGCGATTAATAACACTATACACAAGCAAATCCCTAAAAAAACTATTTTCTTCATGCATGCTCCTTTCTTACTTTGCACGTTTTACTATGTAGTACTCGTTGAACCAGTCAGAATTGCCTATTTGTAAATTCAATGGTATTCTGTCTATGCCGATAGCTGAAAAATCTATAGACGCAGGGGGGCCATTAAGGAAGAAATCATTAATAACAGTAGCTCCTTCTGGAACATTCCACGGTGATGTAATCTGCCAGCCCCAACCTTCATATGCCTTATTGTAATACACGTTAAATAACTGTTGCATTACCAACGTTGTTGCGCCATAGCCCTTTGTTAATAGGCTGCCATTAGGGCTGCTACTTCCGTAATTGCCGCCACCCATCAGCCTGTAGGAATCACCCTTTTTAAATATTACCAATCCTGGAGGAGTTGGCTCAAATATCTCCATTCTTTCGGTTTTTTGTCCACCGCCTATGGTGCCGGTTATCATAACTGATATCCCGTCCACTTCCCGGCCTGCCCATACCCACAATGGCCCGCTAATATCCACATGTACCGGATTATCCCTGGTACCTATTGTACCGCCTGAGCGAAGAATTGCTTTTCCGCCGGCTGTTATATTTGTGCCTGATCCACTTCCTATAATATTGCCGCCTGTAGACTCAAGGCGCAGTTCATGCGGAGAGGTGACCGTACAGAGATGTATATCACTGCCAGCCTTTATATCTATCAACCCATTGTCTACGCTGAGGCCGTTTACACAACCCAGGTAAACTGCGTCTGTTTCATTGATATATAGATTTTCGGTTGTATTGCGGGTTGAGCTGTAATCGTTTATAGCCTCAACTGTAGTATCCAACCTTGCATTGATACCTGTTGTGCCTACGCTCCCTAACGCATCAAGATAGAGGCCGCTTGCTACTACATCCGCAGTACTGTCAAGATCCGCATCAGTTACATCATAATCTGAATCGAGCCATACATCATCATCT
>CAZGAS010000079.1:0-4540 GCA_964523875.1 uncultured Planctomycetia bacterium
TCTTTATCGGCTTACCTGAGGCAAGATCCTTTTCTGTCAACTGATGTTGAGTTAATATCTGAAAGAATGTCTTTTTACCTGTTTGCGGTAAGCCTATTATACCTATCTTCAAGTATCTTTCCTTTTCTCTTTTGTAATCAGCGCGATCTTATATGCGCTATTTCGCGTCCCTTGCTTCCTTTGCCTTCCTCGCGTCTTCTAATACCTTCTCTGTTAATGAATTAGGCGCTTTGGCGTATTTCTCAAAATGCATAGAGTAACCAGCGCGCCCGCTTGTCAGTGTACGTAACGCGGACGCGTACCCAAACATCTCTGAGAGGGGTGCTTCAGCAACAATAACCTGTTGGGTCGCCTTTGCCTCCATAGCCATTATCTTACCACGTCTTGAGCATATGTCACCTGTAACATTTCCCATATACTCTTCAGGGGTGGTAATCTCAACAGACATCTGCGGCTCAAGAATAACAGGGCCTGATTTTAAAAACGCGGCTTTGAAGCATTCAGCGCCGGCTATCTTAAATGCCATTTCCGAAGAATCCACCTCGTGGTATGAGCCATCGACTAAAGTAACCTTAACATCTACAACAGGATACCCCGCGTATATGCCTCGCTGCATAGCAGCTATTATGCCTTTTTCCACAGCGGGGATATATTCCTTTGGTATGGAGCCGCCTTTTATCTGGTTTATAAATTCAAAACCTTTACCTGCTTCAACCGGCTCGAGAATAATCTCTACATGTCCGTACTGGCCCCTGCCGCCTGTCTGCTTTGAATGTTTATAACTCTCCTTGGTCTGCTTAAAGATTGTCTCCCTGTAAGCAACCTTTGGCGCTCCAACCTCTGCCTCTACATTAAACTCATGTTTTAACCTATCAACTATAATCTCAAGATGGAGTTCTCCCATGCCTGAGAGTATCACCTCATCAGTCTCTTCATCTGTCTTGACAGTAAATGTCGGATCCTCATCCGCTAATCGTATGAGCCCTTTGCTGAGCTTGTCCTGGTCGCTCTGGCTCCGCGGCTTGATGCTTAGCGACATAACAGGCGCCGGAAACTCAATCGCCTCCAGCAATATCGGGCTATCTTCAGCGCAAAGGGTATCACCTGTTTTTGTACGATCTAACCCTATAGCAGCCGCTATATCGCCTGTAAATATATCTTCTCTTATCTCCCTATCATTGGCATGCATCTGTAGTATCCTGCCAATCCGTTCTTTTTTGCCTCTTGTAGCATTTAATACATAGGAACCCGCTTTTAAAGATCCTGAATATACTCTGAAATATATCAACTTACCCATATGAGGGTCTGATTGCACCTTGAACGCTAGCGCTGAAAAGGCCTCCGCGTCATCAGGCCTTCTGTTAATAGAGACCTCCGCGTTATCAGGATCGCTGCCTTCAATAGCCTTTGTGTCAAATGGTGATGGCAGGTATTTATTCACCGCGTCAAGGAGCTGTTGCACGCCTTTATTCTTAAACGCGGAACCGCAGAGTATAGGAACTATCTTATTAGATACTGTACCTGTACGTATGGCGCCAATGATCTCCTCTGGGGTTATAGACTCTTCTGACTCAAGGTATTTCTCCATTAAGTTATCGCACAACTCAACTGCCTTTTCAATCATGATGTGATGATATTCCTTTGCCTGTTCTTTGTAATCCTCAGGTATTTCCTCTACGCTAAAATCCTTGCCCGTTGAATCGTTCTCATATATATAGGCCTTCATCTCTATAAGGTCTATAACACCCTTAAAATTATCTTCAGCGCCTATGGGTATCTGCAACGGTATAACATGGGCCCCTAAATCCTTTTTTATTGCCTCTTTCACCGCGAAAAAATCAGCGCCTACCCGGTCCATCTTGTTTATAAAAGCGAGCTTTGGCACTTCATATTTATCAGACTGGCGCCACACGGTCTCTGATTGCGGCTCAACGCCCCCAACAGCGCAGAAAATAGCTATAGCGCCATCTAAAATACGCAGGCTTCTTTCGACCTCTACGGTAAAATCAACGTGTCCGGGAGTATCAATAATATTTATCCTGTGGTCCTGCCAGTAACAGGTCGTAGCGGCAGATGTTATAGTAATACCCCTCTCCTGCTCCTGTTTCATCCAGTCCATCTGCGCCTTGCCGTCATGTACCTCGCCTATCTTATGGGACTTGCCCGTGTAAAAAAGTATGCGCTCTGTAAGTGTTGTCTTACCAGCATCAATATGGGCCATAATCCCGATATTCCTGATATTTTTTAAATCAATTGTTCTTGGCATCTCTATTACTCCTTTGTCTGTATTGAAAGAAGAAAGATATCATCATCCTGTATTCCTGATTGAAAATCATCCAGTCTTTTAATAAGCGACCCGTTAAATGCTTCTACATCCAGGTTATTATTATCCTGCACAAAATCTTCCAGGCGTTTGCTGCCAAACTCCTGCTTATCGGGGTCTCTTGCCTCGATTATTCCATCTGTAAAGAGTATAAGCCTGTCTCCGCGTGTAAAGGCTATATCATTGTTATGAATACTGCTGACATCCATACCTATGCCCATTAAAAAAGTCTGCGGTTGCATAAGCACAATGGAATTTTCCTTTGACTGCAGGAGTATCTGTGGCGGGTGGCCATAATTTGAGTATATCAGCCTACTCGTCGAGAAATCCAAAAGCCCGCAAAAGGCTGTCAGGAAAAACCCCATCTTTCCGAAGTCCTGGTTTATAAACCCATCCAGCTCTTTAAGGATAGCGCCAGGTGATAAGTCCTCCCTTGCCAGGCGTTCTATCTCGGCATGGACCCTGTTTACTAATAGCGCTGAACATACGCCATGGCCAGTAACATCCGCTACTATGAATAATAATTTATCGTTATTTATAAAATGGAACTTCGCGTAATCCCCGCCCATATAGAACATGGGCTTATACATAACAGCTATGTCGGCGAGCTTATGGCTGACTGAATGAGGTATAATGCTCTTATGTATCTTTTTGGCGAGCTCCAGCTCCTTTGCCATTAAAGCGTTCTTCTCGTCTATCTCTTTTCCCGCTACGAATATCTTTCTTCTGGATATATCCTCACTTGCCTTGGCGACAACAGCAACAAAGACAGCTACAAAAAGCAGGATAGAATTTATGCCTAATATCTCAGCACCTACAAATACGTTGGCGGAGATATAAACCATAAGAAAACTAACTAGCGTAAACATGCCTATAATAACCGCATCTATAAGGCTCCATGGCAGAAGCAATATAGTCATAAATAGCGCTATAAGAACAAGCCCTATACCCATGAAAGACATTATTTCAGGGTGCGCTATTGCAGCTAATATCGCGATCGATATCAGAATAAAACTGAATAATAATGACCTTGCCTTCTGGTACCATAGTTTTTTTGTTATATTACCCGTAACAAGCGATAGAATCGCGAAGGCGAGTCCACCAATAATGCCGGGCATATCTTTAACAGAAAGAAGGTGCTTAAAAAAGATAGACCCTAGCAGGACCTCCAGTAAAAAGACGCAGATCGCTACATAGCAAAATAGGTTTATCCTTAGGTGAAAGAGCTTTGCGAGCTCTAACTTATACTCTTTTTTGAACCGATCAGGTATTATCTCTTTTATCATAATATCAACCTTTGGTTTCAATTAATACTTTTATAGATGTCGGGCTACTCTCCGGGCCCTTATACTTTAACCACGCGAAGTCACCTTCTGCCAGATGCCAGGTATATGCCTTTGGCAGAAAAACCTTGAATATACTTAAAAGCCCGAGATTAGGGTCAAGGCATATCTTAAGAGCCGGCAATTCTTTATTATGGATATCTATAACCTCTTCTTTGATTACCCTAATATCCACCGCAATAAGGCTCGGCTCACTGGTCAGGAGATCCACTCTTCTTTCCCTGCTGCCGTTGTTTAATAATTTCTGCACATAAAGAGAGAGTGCTAACCTGTTTATCGGGTCAGAAGAAAAATTAAACTCTCTCATTGTTTCACGATTTTTGACCTTGTCTTTTTTTGTGCATGATATTTTTTTATCAGTATAATCGAATTCCTGCGTCTCTATGACAAGCAATTCCTTGGCCTTGTTTAAAACGCGCTTTTCTACCCTGATAGGCTTTACAATATCCTTGGTACTTTTAAACCGCAATACAGATACCCACGATACCTCATCTTCAAAACCGCTGTAATAACCTATGCCGTCTTCTGTCAATATGAATATATCGTCAGGGTCATCTTTGAGGTGTTTGATAATAGCCTTCGCGCTCCACCTTGGGTTGCCCTCTAAATCTGTGCATACATAACTTGTGCTGAAATCCGTATCAATATCAGAAAAACACGCAGGCGCTGATAATAATACAAAACAAGCGATTAATGTAATTATTTTCAACATAAGCCCCTCCTGTTAACTCTCTTGCGATGCCCGGTACTGATAAATAAAAAATCCTTCGACTGGCCACTCTACCACCAAAAGAAGGACGAACATTCTTATTTGTGTATAAGTGTGAGTATACTATACTATTTACACAAAAATGTCAAGTCGATATTTGTGTTA
>CAZGAS010000080.1:0-4210 GCA_964523875.1 uncultured Planctomycetia bacterium
AGATTGTATATCAATAGTTGGCGCTCACTTAATATTACGCGTTCTGCTCAACAAGCCTTAATATCTCTTTAAGATTATCCCTATCTCCGGTAAGATTTTTAATCCTTATACCATCAGGATTCATTGAGAACCTGGCGTAGAGAGCCTCTTTTTCGGAATTTGATATATTCTGTATGCCAAATATGTCCTCGTAACTAAATATCGCTATAAGCCAAGCCTCTACCGGAACAGAGATATCGTCTACTGTAATATAGTGAATATTATCTCCTGATAGAGAATATGGCCTCATGTTGTATTCAAGCACTGTAAATCGTCTCACGTCAGTAAGCTCACTTATAGGTTTCACTGCTAAACCTAAGCTCTTTAATTCTGCTTTTGCATTACCAACATTATTATTACCATATACTCCGAATATTGTATTTGGCATACGTTTCTTAATATCTTTTAAAGTATCCAGTATAGTACTTGATCCATTGACAATATCTGCCTGTATGTAAACATAGTCAACCCCTGCTGACGCGCTCTTTGAATCTGACACAGGCTCTGGGCCAGTCTGCGTATATGTTGCTGTATTTGTATCAGCAACCTGCAAATCAGGCATTCCAGGTTTTAACGCCTGAACAGAAAAGACCTTTAAAGGATCGGACATAATGCCATCTGCGCCCTGGGGCACACCTGTCTTACTGATAAGCTCTTCTGCCTTCTTTTTTGCATCATTAAGAAGGCCTGCTGAAGATTGCTTTGATAAATCTGGTAACAGCTTATCTTCCGGACTAACTTCAGAAACATCAGTTGTTGTTCGAGATGCCGGTTCCTGGCTACCTGATGTAGTAGTAGAAATAGAAGTAAAAAGAAGTTTGATTAAATCGTTGGTAGCTGATGCTCTTGCTTGATTAAGTACATCAGGGGTTGCATTGCCTTGGAACTTGTTTATATTTGTCAGTAAAATATTTATTGTCTCCTTTTGAATATCTTTATCATTTTCCATCTTTTCTAATAATGGTAAATATTGGTCTTTATATTGCTTATTATCTGATCTCTCAATATACTCTCTTCTATCTTTAATCATAGGGCCGAGTATCGCCTGTAAGATATCTTCATCTGACTTCATTACCCTATTGCCTTTTTTATCAAGCTCTGTAAAGTCATCACGATATGATCTCTTGGTGCTATATCTCTTATATTCTCCGTGCTTCTTGAATATCTTATCAATATTTTCTCTCAACGTAGGATACAACTCGTATATCATTCTTACAAGTATGCCATCTGTCAGAAATCTATTAAACATCTCCTCTACCATTAACTCTATTGTCTCAACCTTATCACTCGTATGAGTCTTTTCGTGAATAGGCTGCTCATGTGATAAAAACTCTGCATCTGTTTCCTCTTTAATCCTATCCATAAAATCTAGCCAAGTTCTGCCAAGCTCAACTGTGGTTAGGTTTCTGATAACTTGCGTTCCATCCTCAAGCGTAACATTGACCTTTAGTTTGTTAGATTTTGATCTTGCCGCTATAGCTGTACCTGCTGAGAAGTTTACATTTAGCATAACAACGCCTTCTTTTGAACCTGCGTGCAATAATGCCTTAAGCTGTGGTATATAGCCATTTTTACCAAGCATCTCAGCCTCTTTTCCATACTTCTTGACTATTTTTTCATAATATTCAATCTCATCAGGAGGGTTCATATCAATTTTACCTATCTCTGCTATGCCTGTATATAGCAAGAGAGGCTTTATCTGTTCCGGTGTAGGCGCATCATTAGATTTAATTTTATATACATTTCTTACCGCTGTAAATACCTGGTCAATATCATACAATCCTCCTTCATCCTGCAACCTAGCTATATCAGTTACCATCGCTATTACAATTAGATCAGCGCCATATCCATTATTATCTGCCCAGTCTTTCACAAAATCAGCTCTCGCGTTATCAAGTTTTGCATGCAGAATGGCGCCATCTTTAGTTTCTACAAAAGCTGCCTCAAATTGTTTTACGGCAAGAGCAGGATCCTCATAATTTCCTTTTTTAAGTTGATTTGCAACATATTCTTTCTGGGATTTGTTGAATGCTGATTTTGAATCCTCATATATTATGCCTATTCCTATAAAATCTTCTAAGTTTTCTGGTATTGTTGCTTCCCCATTATTAATGCCTTCGATAAGCCTATTGATATCTACATAGCAGTAACCTGTTTTGGGATTTTTGACCAACTTTAGCAAGACAGATAATGAAACATTGCGCTGTTCATCTGATTGAGCTTTTAATGCCGTTAATAGTCTATGTTTATGGAATGGCGCATCTGTAAGGATTTTAGACAACAGCTCCTGTACCTTGAGCTTATCTTCATCAGATATATCCAAACCCTTAGTAACACTTTCTATCGCAGGTATCAGTTCTTCAGATCGCAACTCCTTGGCTTTAAGAGCACGTTTTTCTCTCTTCTCACAATACCACATATTAAGCTTTAACCAAGCTCTGGCAAGGCCTGTGTCAGCAAAATCCCTGTCTTCGAGTAATTCATTTTGCCTTCTAAAATATCCTGCAGCATTGTCAAAAGCTTTCAATGCCGGTATAATGGATTTTACTACAGGCGTTGTTGATTCTGCCTTATACAATAGGTCGTAAAGTAATGAGCCTGATTCCATAGATCTTAAGCGAACTTCATAGCTATCATTACCTTCAGCCGCTAGGGGCACTTTGACCCTACTCATAAACACATTGAAGTCATTGCCAGAAGCAGATACCTTATTTTTTGTAATCTTAGATGCTAAGTAATAAGGCACAGCGAAACCTTTTACATCATCAAAGTCACTTAAAGATTTAATGCGCGGGTTGGCTTCTTGTAGCGCCTCTGAAACATATGATACTGAATCAGTATATTCAATTGCTGAATCAAGAGATATCCCCGGCACAACAGCAGAGAGCAGTTTTTGCTTGTCTGTCTTATCTAAGCTACTATTTACTATAACCCCTAACACGTTATTCATAACTTGATAATTATGAGATACACCTGCGTCAGAAGAGATACCTATAATGGCGCTTAATAATCCAACAAATTTTGTGTCTGCGCAATCCAAAGTAACTAACGCGAATTTAGATATAGCCCCAACAATATCTTCGCCATATCTTATCGTAACTGCCTCTCGCAGTAAGTGCTCATTTACCAGGGTCGTATTACCCTTGCCACGCAAGCTTTCTATAGAGTGCGCGCTTTTTGCTATCTCTGTCTGCATATCCACAGAAGCGCGGGCAGAGCGTGATCCTCCGGGCCTACTCATAGGCAAAATAAGCTCAGACAATGACTTGGCTGTGGCTATTACTTCCACCATCGACTTAGAGCCAATGAATGTTCCTTTGTAAGATATGTTGATCTCGTCAAATTTCATACTTCTGGTCTCTTTGATCTCCATTAAATGCGCCTTAGTAAACCTCTTGCCTATTCCTAAACTCAACTGCTTGCTTAACTTACTAAATACCTCTATCGCTTCTTTGTAGGAGCTATTTAAAATCTGCTTGAATACAGCATCTGGATTCTCCGCACTATACTTCAATAATTGAATGTCCGCACCCGTTGGTTCTTGATTAAGTATCCTTGACATCTCTTTCTCAACAACCTTTCTATCCACAGGGTTTAATGCCTTTGATTCCAGCAATTGTCTCAATGGTTTTAATACCATAGCCTCTTGGAGAACATCACGAATAATAAACCGCGTAGAACTATTTATATCATAGAGCTGTTGGATCTTTGAAGAGAGTAAAATAAGATCCTTCAGCTGTTCTGGTGTCAGGTTATTAAACTTACCTTTATTATCAACCAGCTTACTTGCCTTGATTAAAAGCTTCAATGCTTCAGAATCAGCAAGGAAATTCTCCCTCTCACCGGACTTTTTACTCCATAGCTTCTTCGCGTGTTCCATTAGTTGCGGCTTAGAGATAAAATACCCTACTGATGTTTTTAATGCTACTTCATCAACCATGAGTATCCTATCAGCGTCCCAGGTAACACTTCCACTTGTTCTGCCAACTCTTTTTAGTAGTTGTGCCAAATCAGATTCAGACATAAGATGTGTGTCTTTGGCAATAAGCCTGAACGCGCCCTGATAATCCACACTTGTCATACCCTGTTCATTAATAAGGAAGATTCTCTTATTCAAGTTATCCTTATCGCCAGAATCCTTTGCCAATTTATTAATATCACCTTCAAAACT
>CAZGAS010000081.1:0-3626 GCA_964523875.1 uncultured Planctomycetia bacterium
TTTAAATATGTCTCTATTGATTCAAGCAAGTACTTCTTATAGGTTAATTCCGCATCAGTTGCTTCTTGCTTTGCTGACTCTTTTAGTTTGTTTCCTTTTTCATATAACGCGGAAACAAGCTTTCCTGTTGTCTTCTGAGCTTTTAATTTAATACCTACCTTATCTAACCCCTCTGCTAATCTATCTAGCACCAAATTCGCTCTCTCTTTCAGCGCAGTTGTTACCTTAATATCTTTACCATTTAGTTTAACACTATCACCAACTTTTACTTTGTCATTAGCTACCTTTCTCAACGATTCTATGTTAATCCTGCTGCGGCCAAACATTCCGATAGCAGGCTCTCTCAGATTATTAAAGGCCAGGTTATCTGCCCTAGTTATCACTCTCTCTAGACCAATGTCACCCCTTGCAATCAAGTTACCCGCTATCTGCTTTACGCCATCGCGAATAAACTCGTTGCTTATAGTAATTCGTTCTTTTTTGCCATCAATCCTGATATCCCTGGTTATATCCGCATCCTTTATTAAAACATCTACATATTCACTGCGTTTTACTTGCGAACTTAGACGATCCCTTGCTGCGCTACGGATCTCAGCTAGAGTTAAAAATTCTATATCTTTCCCCATATTTATCTGTTTTGCTTTATTTGCCACATACTTCTTTATTTCAATCAGATTGCTCGGCTTTTTAGCCAACCCTACAACCTCTTTCATATTCATGCTTCGTATCTCTGTCGCGGCATGCAATATTCTGGCCTCTGCTCTTATGCTGCTTAGATCAGCTATTTTTACACTGCCGAAGATGGTATTTTTAAGTGAATCTACCACATCACTAACCTTCTGATCTGACTTGCTCCTTGCTATATTGCTTATATCAACATGGTTACTCATAAACAAGGCGCGCTTAAACTCACCAACAGTAGTTCTTTCGTAACCATTAAACCTCGACATTGCCTCTTTTGATAATACCTGCTGAAGTTCCATACTGTCGTTTACGGAATCCAAGAGAGCATTGCGAGTATCCTTAACAGTATTCCATTGAGTATCTTTCACATTTGACATAGATTTATCTATCTCAATGGCCTTTTGCCGTGTAAGCGGAGACTTGTAAGGCGAAGGTAAGAAGAATAGTGCAAGAAATGCAATCTGTCCTGCTATCTTTCTGGCAGTGCTATTATCTCCAGGATTCATACCTAAGGCCTTTGTCATAAACGTATACGATGACTCCTCGACAAGTGAAAGTATGCTGGAGATAAATATCGCGCTATCCATCTTTCCTATAAATGAGGCGCCGTGTAATATACCTCTTGAAACACCTACACCTATAGACGCCTCTGCTGATAGTGCATCTACCAATATCTTAGGCTCTTTGCTAAATAGGCCGCGCAAGAATCCTGTAACAGTATGTCTGCTAAACATCGCCTGTACCCTGTACCCTAAATTCTCGCTTACCTTACTTAATAAGCCTTTAATTGTTTGAATAGGCATCTGCAGGATTTCGATTACAGGGCCGAGCCATAAACCCATTCTCATCATCTCAGCTGCCTGACCGATCCACTGACCTAATCTTGGCAGTTCATATTTAAATTCAGCTCCATTAAAAATGGTATTAAACAGCGGGGTTATAAAGCTGCCAGCTAGAGTAAAGAACGGGCTGATATATAAAAAGTTCACAGCAGATCCTAGTGCTTTTGCTACAAATAGCGCCGGGTCTTTAGCGTATTCAACAAGGCCTTTAATGATTTTATTGCCCCATACTGAATTTAGATTTTTTGTTATCGTAAATCCTTTTGCAAGCAAAAATTTGCCAGAATACACAACAACTAAATAAAGTAATCCCATTTTAACAGCACCTTCAACCATCAGGCTTATGGTATCCCCAACACCGAGCCACTTTCCATTCTCTGGCAGGAATCTTGCACTTATCTGTCCTGCTACACCATACACAACAGCACCTAGTGTCATACTCTTGACAATAGGATAATCAGTAAAGATCTTGCGCGCAGGAACAGCCATGCGGCTCAACCCATGTGATATATTGCTAACAACACTATTCTTTCCTATCTGCATGGCTATCGACTCGAACCAAGCCTTACTGGTATTTAAGATGCCTTTTATAAAGCTACCCGGAGTTGTTCTACTTAACCAATTCATCGCCTTAAAACCTAAACCAAATACACGCTTTACTACATTAGAAACCATAACAACCGCGCCCCGTGTAGCACCGCCGGCAATACCACAGGTAGCAACATAAAAGACAGCCTCTGCAGCGGTAAGTAGAGCATCTTGTAAAGATACTTCTGAATAGGTCTGATAATTGGTTCCTCTTATCCTATTTACACTTTCAAGATAACAGTATTCAGCAAAGCTGCCTTTATATTTCCTTCCTAGAGCTAATTCAACACCTGTCGAAAGTACACTTATAAGCAATAGCGCTATAGGCTTTATAACATGTTCGCTTATTTTTATACTAAATCCACTGATTGCTCTGCCTGTTACAGTTTTCTGCGTTTCATCATACCAGTTTTGATTAACTTGATTATCAACTCCTATTAGATTCAATAAGTCACCTGCACTTCCGCCTATTAGCCAAGACGCAGAAACAGACACGCCTATAAGCAAATCAAGAGTTCCTGTAACAATTAATCCTGCAGCAAAATGAACCCCTTTTGTAACAGCTCCATCTGGAAAAAACGACCCTATGACTGTCTCTGCAGCATAAACAATAGCATCGGGCAATTTTCCGTCATAAGTTAATCTAGCAAAAGGTGCTAACGCATTATTCCAGATAAAGGAACCAGCCTCATTTAATCCCGTTAATATCATTCCTGGATCATTATAGATTTTGATAGCAGCGGCATCAATTGCCTTTTCTGCACCCAGAATAGCCCTGCCTATATCCGTATGCTGCATCTTGTTAGACCAGTACTTACTTCCTGTTGTACCACCACCCAAAAGCTTATTCAGACTAGTTATGCTCCAACCGAGTGTACTTATAACTCCGCCAATAACATCAACCGCAGTTTCAATAAAGTTTTTACTAGCTTTAGCCACTGTGTATTCGACAATAGAACCCTCTGTCCCCATGTAATATATAGCGCCCTTGCCGCTTAAGTTAGGAGCTATTGTGCCTGTGAAGTGGAAGACACCTTCTTCCTTACCTGGTATATTTGTGCTTAAGAGTTGATAGCCTTCTACACTGTCCTTTCTAAAGGCTCTTGTATGACTATCTGCCGGTTCTTTAGTAGAAGGGTTACCGCCTGTTGCTACCCATATCTTACCTTTTCCATCACCAAATATATCCCAGCCACCTGCTTCATTGGCCTGCATATAAGCGTCAGATGATAGGGTTACTTTCTCAACTATGCCATCAACAGTCGTAGTTAATACAGCATTAGATAAACTGATTTTTCCTGCATCGGAAAGTTCTGTTACAGTGGTAAGTTTGCCATCTTTTTCAACAACTGTATTCTTAAGAAGCATTTTTGTACCGTCAGGCAATTTGATATCAGCTATAAATCTCCCATCTTCGCTCTTAGCTAGTCGTAAAGAGCCTTCTGCATACTGATAGAATATAGCGCCCTTGCCGCTTAAGTTAGGAGCTATTGTGCCTGTGAAGTGGAAGAC
>CAZGAS010000081.1:3726-4201 GCA_964523875.1 uncultured Planctomycetia bacterium
TTAGCTAGTCGTAAAGAGCCTTCTGCATACTGATAGAATATAGCGCCCTTGCCGCAAAACTTTCCGCCCTTAACTATACCAGCGCTCTCTGGACCTATTATATTTATTTCGCCTGAAGCGTCTTTTATGCTTATAGTTGTATTTTTGCCAGTGTATATCGCATCATTCTCAGTCAATACAAACTGACTATTAGCAATAGTAAACTGAGAGCCAGCCTCGATTATTATGTTATTCTCATTATCTGTATGAACATAAATATGGTTGATTCCTCCTGTACTGCTATCTGGCGCAGGCGTGCCTTTAAATATACTAACTTCTCCTTTTTGATATGTATTAAAATCATCAATAGCATAGGCCTGCGCACCTAATATAACAATTGCACCATCTTTATTTAGCGCAGCCTGTATCGTACCATTAAGTAGGAGAAGCTTACTACCATCTGCTGAGCTAATTTCTAGACCTGTAAGTAGCTGTG
>CAZGAS010000082.1:0-4170 GCA_964523875.1 uncultured Planctomycetia bacterium
GACCTTTCTTTAGAAAAATTGAGCAGTACATGGAGAGAGGCTATAACTTCAAGGTTAAAATAGGAGCTTCGCGCGCTATTTAGGGCTATGACGTAATGGAATTTTACAAATTCCTTTACTATAAAATAAGGGGTAATATGTGCGGAATATTCGGTATATATGGACGTAAGGATGCAGCCTTGCTCACGTATCTGGGCTTGTATGCTTTACAGCATAGAGGTGAAGAGAGCGCTGGCATAGTATCATATAATAGAAAAAAGATAATACAGTGTCAGGGTATGGGCCTTGTCAATGATGTCTTTGATGAGAAGACCCTTAAGTCTCTTAAGGGTGATATCGCTCTTGGCCATGTACGCTATTCTACCACAGGTTCAAGTACAGCAAAGAATATACAGCCCTTTCTGGTTAAGCATAAAGGCGGCCATATAGCCATAGCGCATAATGGCAATCTTACAAATGCTATAACCCTGCGTAAAGAGATGGAACGAGGCGGGTCTATTTTTCAGAGCTCGATGGACTCTGAAGTAATTATCCACCTTCTGGCAAAGATTGGCAAGAGTGATTACCAGGAGAATTTGCCAAAGGTATTATCGCAGCTGGAAGGCGCTTTTTCCGTTATAATGATGATAGACGGCGCCTTAATAGGCGCCAGGGATAGTTTTGGCATACGCCCGCTCTGCCTTGGTAAATTAGACGGGGCATATGTCCTGGCAAGTGAGACATGCGCGCTTGATCTTATACGCGCTAAGTACATTCGCGATATCAAACCGGGTGAAGTTGTCTGTATAGATAAGAATGGTTTAAAGAGTATACAGCTTAAAAACAAGACATGCTCAGCTCATTGCATTTTTGAGTTTATATATTTTTCAAGACCGGATAGCGATATCTATGGCAAGAATGTCTATCTTACCCGCAAACGTCTGGGTCAGCAGCTTGCCAAGGAGTCACCTGTAAAAGCGGATATTGTTATGCCTATCCCGGATTCCGGTAATTACGCGGCACTGGGTTTTGCTGAGGAATCAGGCCTTCCCTTTGAGGCAGGAATGATAAGAAATCATTATATAGGCAGGACATTTATTCAGCCTTCTCAGAATATAAGGGATTTCAGTGTCAGGATAAAGCTTAACCCTATAAAGAATGTTTTAAAAGGAAAACGCGTTGTTATTGTTGAGGATTCCATTGTCCGCGGCACGACAAGCAAGAGCCGTGTTAAGACACTTCGTGAAGCAGGCGCTAAAGAGATACATATGAGGGTCAGCTGTCCGCCGATTATATCCCCGTGTTATTACGGTATTGATTTCCCTACAGAGAAAGAGCTTATAGCGTCGAGCCGCAGTGTGAAACAGATAAGAGATTTCATAGGTTTAGACAGCTTGAAATATCTAAGCCTTGATGGCATGTTAGACTCGATGTTGCTTCCAAGAGACAAGTTTTGCACCGCGTGTTTTAGCAAAAAATACCCAATAAATTTTTCTAAACAGTTTAATAAAAGTATCTTTGAAAGCAGGGAGTAGTAATGTCTTTGGCAGACGTTGGTTTTGATAACGAAAAGTATCTCCAGGAGCAGACAAACGCTATTTTAGAGAGAGTATCAAAATTTGATGATAAACTTTATCTGGAATTTGGCGGAAAGATACTCTATGATTATCACGCATCAAGAGTTTTGCCCGGGTTTGATTCTAATGTAAAGATGAGGTTATTTCAAAAGCTTAAGGATAAGGCTGATGTTATACTCTGTATATATGCCGGAGACATTGAACGAAGAAAGATACGGGCGGATTTTGGCATTACATATGATGTAGATTCTCTAAAACTTATAGATGACTTAAAGGACTGGGGTATTAATATACGCGCGGTTGTTATTACCCGCTTTAATAATCAACCTGCTGCCAAGATATTTAAGAATAAGCTTGAGCGAAGAGGCGTCAAGGTCTATACGCATAGTTTCACTAAAGGTTACCCGACTGATGTTGACAAAATAGTCAGTGATGAAGGTTATGGAGCGAACGCGTATATAGAGACAAAGAACCCGCTTGTTATTGTTACGGCACCGGGCCCGGGAAGCGGCAAGCTCGCCACATGCCTTACGCAGTTATACCATGATTATAAAAAAGGTAAGAAAAGCGGTTACGCAAAATTTGAGACATTCCCAATATGGAATATACCCCTTAAACACCCTGTAAATATAGCTTATGAAGCAGCTACAGCGGACCTAGGAGATTTTAACCAGGTTGACCCTTTTCATCTCGAGGCATACAACGAGACTACTATAAATTATAATAGGGATGTTGAGGTATTTCCCATTCTCAAGAGGATACTCGAAAAGATAACAGGAGATGAGTCGGTATATAAGTCCCCTACGGATATGGGTGTTAATTGCGCGGGATTTGGCATTATTGATGACGAGGCTGTTTGCGAGGCCGCTAAGCAGGAGATTATAAGGCGTTATTTCAGATATTCCTGCGAATATATATTGGGGCTTGTGGAAAAAGAGGCTGTCGAGAGCGTAGAGTCTTTTATGAAGGAATTAAAGATAAAACCAGAGAACAGGAAAGTTGTATTACCCGCGCAAAAAGCCGCCAAAGAGGCTGAAAAGCAAAAAAAAGGTAATGAAGGGATATTCTGCGGAGCAGCTATAGAGCTTAAAAACGGCGTGATAGTTACAGGAAAAAATTTTCCGCTTATGCACGCGACATCGAGTCTTATTTTAAATGC
Source organism: uncultured Planctomycetia bacterium (assembly GCA_964523875.1). GTDB lineage: Bacteria > Omnitrophota > Gorgyraeia > JABMRG01 > JABMRG01 > JAUVHV01. Next base: position 2,716 of record CAZGAS010000082.1, read on the forward strand.
TATTAAGGTGCTTTCAGGCTTGCCGGATAAGATACACCTATTGTCACCAACTGTAATAGAATCAATAGGCAACCTAAAGAAAGATATATCAGGGCAGAAGTGTGTAAGCCTTGACCTTGAGGAGGCGCTGATAGCACTAAGCATAAGCGCGGCTACAAACCCAACCTCTAAATTGTGCATGGATAAGCTAAAAGACCTTTCAGGATGCGAGGTCCATATGACACATATTCCCACCCCGGGCGATGAAGCTGGCCTAAGAAGATTAGGCATAAACCTTACCACCGAACCAAACTTTTCTAGCAACAGCCTGTTTGTTTCATAAGCTTTTTTTCATTCTTAATACTATTTACTTGAAAAGGCGCCTCTTAAAAGGGTATAATATATAAAAACTAGAGGATATTATGAAAAAGCTTATATGCTGTGTACTTATATCTTTAGTATTTTGCGTAACCGCGAATAACCTCTTCGCGACAGATGATGATGACCTTGCCCTTAAGCCTCCTATGGAGGTAGCGAAGGAATATGTCGCGAAAAAATATGATTGTGATATTGATGATCTTAGTATTGGTGATTCCATGATAGACCGCGGCGGCGCGTATATAGATGTAAATTATGATTATAATACAGAGAGGGTTACGTTGATTCGCCAGGATTTTGAAAGCGATTGGAAAGTTGCGGGCTCTGAACCGACCCACCAGTATTAACATTACCAAAACGCGATAGAAAACAAGAGAATAATGATATGAGTTGGAAGATGCTTGGACAGATAGTGCTTCTTATTGTTGTAGCGGTTGTTATTTTGTCAGCCGCGAAGATAATGAAGTACAAGATGTGCGGCATGAATAAGGCCAAGCGTATAGCAGCGATGCCTGAATACTCCCAAAATTTTAACCCTGCCAGAACTGAGCAAAAGTAGAGGCAAAAGCGAAAGAGAGGTTTAGATATGAGTATTCTCGATAAAGTAAAATCATTGCCAAATCCAATGTTCGTATTATTTGTTTCTTCCAAGGTTATAGCGGGAATAGGTATAGGGGTATTAGTATCCAGTTGCGTAAAAGGGTTCGGATGGTGGATTCTTTTACTCGGCATAGCGCTCTCTATTCTCCCGGCAATAAAAGTATTTAGTAAGGAAAACAAAGGATAATAACGACAAATGATACGCTTAGTGCTTTTTATATTGGTAATTTATCTTGTGTACGCTTTTTACAAAACCACACAGAATAATAAGAAAGAAATTAAGGTTAAGAATCCCGTAAGAACTAAAGGAGTACTTAAAACATCCTGTCCGACTCCCAAGGCCTTCTTAGATTACATAGAGGGCAAGATTGACGGAAAACAAAAGGAAGCCATACGCAAGCATATAGATAGCTGTGAGGATTGCATGTCTGCCTTGCAGGCTCTATTTGATATTTCTGCTAAGGAAGAGTTAAAAAAATAGAAGTTGTGCCAACTTGC
>CAZGAS010000083.1:0-3791 GCA_964523875.1 uncultured Planctomycetia bacterium
AAGAGCCTATCAAGCTTACCTATTACGCTGATAGGAAGGCGCCAATAGATTCAAGCCTTATCGCTAAGACGCAGACAAAAAAATACCCCCTGCCGCAAACCAGGAAAAAGTTGTCATCGCGGATAGAGAAACAGGGCCTCGCGGAGCCTGTTTCAAGGCAAAAAGTGCATGAAAAGATAAAGATTAGGACAGTAAAGGCAGAGGCTAAGGCCTTAGACATGCATATCTCTGTTGATAACTCTATGCTAATATCGCATGATGAGAAGGACCTCTCTTCAGAACCTGTTTACCTTAATTATTATAATGCTGTAAGATCAAGGATATATAAGAGGGCAAACGCTAACAAGCCTTACTATTCCATGGAAGGCGTGGTAAGGCTTGTCTTTACCCTTGCGAGAAACGGCCGGCTTTTAAATGCTGGTATAGTAGAAGATGAATCCACCCAGAATCCTGTGTTACAGAAGCATGCCTTAGCCAGCATCCATAGGGCGGCCCCCTTTCCGGCATTTCACTCATCCATGGATGAACAACAGCTCACCCTCCGCCTTACTATCTCATTTGAGAAATAGCATTAGTTGTATAGTTTATGAAATAGTTCAGTTGCAATTGGAGCAAAATCTTAATGGTTGCTTGCGGTTTTGCCTATACAGATAGTTTCGTTGTAACCGGAAACAGAGCCCTCATAACTGCTTATGGCTTTGCCTTTAACAGCGCATTGGATTTTTTTGCCCAGAATGAAATAGACGGCAAAAATACCTGCGCTGTGAAGGCAAGAGGCATAAGCAGGATTCGTATCTGCGAAATTGCAAAGAACCAATCTTTTATCCTTGAGAGGGTGGGGTGCAATCTATCTTACCATTTCTGTGAATCATTTTATCTGTTTGACAATTATATAATATATGCTATAATTACTAATCTAATAGCTGGTCTAGGAGGTGAATTATACAGTGCCAAAGATAAATATCAAAGAAAACGAGCCGCTGGAGAGGGCCTTACGCAGGTTTAAGAAGAAGATCGAGCGAGAAGGTACCTTGAGGCAGGTCAAGGCCCGTAAGCACTACGAAAAACCGAGTGTCAAAAAACGACGCAAGATAAGGGAAGCAAGAAAGAAGAAGAGAAAGTTTTGATCCGCCCAATTTTTACCAGAGTAAGGGCCATCATGTCGGTATATATTATAATACTGATATGTATGGTCCTTTCTGTTTCTAACGCGCACTCACAGCAGGATAGAGGCCTCTTGCATAAGAACGCCCTGAAATACCGATTAGATAATGGGCTTACTGTTATATTGAAGCAGGATTACCGCACGCCTACCTTTTCCGCGGCGCTCTATGTCCGAACAGGTTCCGCTACAGAGGGTAAATATTCCGGTTCAGGCATAACGCATCTTATAGAACATATGATCTTTAAGGGGACATCCACTCGCGATGCCCAGCAATTTGAAAAACAAATCAAGTCGTTCGGTGCTGATATAGGAGCATATACTACATTTGATTATACGGCATTTACCATGCAGGGTCCGCGTGATAATATAGCCCCGCTTTTAGATATTTTTTATGATATGATCTCAAACCCAGCGTTTGATGAAAAAGAGCTTGATAAAGAAAAGAATGTTGTAAAAAGAGAGATGCGGCTGTCTGAGGATAACCCGCAGAAATATCTCTCCAGGCAATTATGGCAAACCGCCTATATAATTCATCCTTACAAAAATCCTATTATAGGCCATGAAGGCATATTTGATAGGCTTCTTAGCAAGGACCTAAAGGTGTACTATGGAAAATTTTATATACCGGATAATATGGTACTGGCTATAGTAGGTGATATAAACATAAAGAAGACAAAAGAGGAGATAGCCGTGACCTTTGGCAGTCTTCCTCGTCAAAGCTTTGCCGGCCTGCCTCTTTTTAAAGAGCCCGCCCAACTTGTTCCCCGCACCGCGCGGATAACTTATGCCACACCAAAGTCTTCTATGCTGTTGGGGTTTCACTCTGTCAGCTTATCCGATGATGACCTCTATGCCCTTGATACTCTCGCTATTATACTTGGGGAAGGCAGGTCATCACTGCTTTATCAGGATCTTCATAACAGGCAAAATCTTGTTTATGGTATTAACGCTTATAACTATACGCCGTTTGACAAGGGGTTGTTTATTATAGGTACGACCTTTGAACCAGGCAGGGAAGACCAGGTGGTTGAAGAGATATTTAAGATAATAGAGCGCGTAAAACAGTCTTCCTTGAAAAAGAAGGAGCTTGATAAGGCAAAGAACCAGGTGATAAGTTCTTATATATTCAGCAAGCAGACACAGGAGTCCCGGGCAGGTGACCTGGGCACCAGCCAGCTTCTTACAGGGGGTATGGATTTTTCAGAGTATTATGTTGATGGTATCCGCTCTGTTACTTCGGATGATATAAGTTATGTCGCTAGAAAATACCTTAATAAGGAGCATGTGACAAAAGTCCTGCTTGTGCCGCCTGAATCCGCTAAAGCGGATATTACCACCCATGCCGAGGTTGGTCCCAGGCGCTTCGTTACAAAAAAGGTCTTAAGAAACGGGATAAGGGCACTTATCTCCGAGGATAATACCCTGCCATTGGCATCTATACGCGTCTGTTTTAAAGGAGGTCTGCGTACAGAGAATAAAAAGAATAACGGGATATCCAATCTTACAGCACAGATGCTGTTAAAGGGGACAGCAGGCCGTAGCGAGGAAGAACTTTTCTCTATGGTAGAGTCGATAGGCGCTACCTTATCAGCGTATAGCGGCAATAATAGTTTTGGTATCTCTCTTGATATTATGAGCAAGGATATTAAAAAGGGTATCAAGATTATAGCTGATATTCTGACGCGTCCGGCCTTTCCTAAGGATAAGCTGCGCGTATTAAAGGAGGACACCCTTGCCCAGATAGATATGATGGATTATGATATATTCGCGGCGACAAGGAAGCGTTTAAAAGAAAAACTTTTTGCCCCTACTCCTTACATGATGATATCAGCGGGGACTAAAAGGTCAATTGAAAACATAAGGCGAAGAGATATTATTAATTATTACAGGAGCTATTGTGTCGGACATAACGCGGTTATATCTATATGTGGTGATGTTGACAGCAAGATGGCCTATGGCCTGATTAATTCAAAGCTTAAGGGTTTAAAGAGGAAGCGTTCACCTGCGATTAAAAAACTTAAACTTTCATTGCTTGATAGCCGCGAGGAAGTAGAAAAGAGCATGGATAAGCAGCAGGCCGTTGTTATGGCGGGTTTTCGTAGTGCGGGCGTTGTTAGCCCTGATAGGTATCCTTTACAGATACTATCTTCCATATACTCAGGCTCCAGCGGCAGGCTCTATAAGAATATAAGAGATGAAAAAGGTATGGCATATACATTAGGTACATTTGGCATGGCAGGTATAGATACAGGCAGTTTTATCTTTTATGCCGCTACCACGTTGGAGAATATAGGATATGTCACAGATGAGATATTTTCTCAGATAGGCGCGGTAAACAAGGGCGGCATTACCGAGGAGGAGGTAGACTCCGCCAAGAAGAGCATGATAGCTCAATACCAGATAGGGCTTCAGTCCGCAGGCGCGTTTGCCCTCAAGGTGGCGTTGGATGAGCTTTATGGTTTGGGGCGTAATCATTATCTGCTTTATCCTGAGACCATAGGAAAGATAAGCAAAGAGGAGGTCACGCAGATCTCGAATAAATACTTTATCCCTACATCGTGCGTAATATCAACTACGGTTCCGGAGGATGGATCTTAAGTTAGAAGAATTGAAAATTAAGGATTAA
>CAZGAS010000084.1:0-3783 GCA_964523875.1 uncultured Planctomycetia bacterium
ACAATCACACCAAGAAATAATATAATCATAGGCTCTATCAGGCTTGTAAGCCCGTCAACAGCCGCGTCAACCTGTTCGTCATAAAAATCCGCTATTTTAGTAAGCATCTTCTCGAGCTCACCGGCCTGTTCTCCAACAGATATCATCCTTACAACCATGGGAGGAAATACAGTACTCCTGGATAACGGTTCTGCCAGGTTCTTCCCCTCCTGCACAGCCTTCTTCGCGTTATTAACTGCCTTCTCTACGATCTTATTGCCTGCAGTCTTTGCCACTATATCAAGGCTACTAAGAATAGGAACCCCGCTCTTTACCAATGTGGAGAATGTCCTTGAGAATTTAGCGACACTTACCTTTTGAATAATATTACCGAATACAGGCAGTTTTAATAATGTGCCATCAAATATCTCTCTTCCTTTTTCAGTCTTGGCATAACGTGTAACCGCAATAACGAATACAACTAATCCGATCATGCCAAACAGGAACCATTTGCGCATAAAATCACTTACAGCGAGTAGTATCTGTGTAGGAAGCGGTAAAGCGCCTCCCAACATATCAAAGATACCTTTGAAGGTAGGGACTACTTTTACCAGGAGAAATATCGTAATTGATATTGATATGGCTATTACGGCAACAGGATATACCATAGCGGACTTTACCTTGCGCTGTAATTTTGCTGTTTTTTCCAGATATACTGAAACCCTATTTAATATCTCATCAAGCATGCCGCTCGATTCGCCTGCTTTTACCATATTAATATAAAGAGTGGAAAATATGCGCGGGTGCTTTGCAAGGGCCTGTGAAAAGCTTGAGCCTGTCTCAACATCGTCTCTCAGCTTTCTGATTATCTCCCCAAAACCTTTGTTCTCTATCTGTTGGCTCAATATATCCAAAACATTGACAAGAGGTATACCTGCCTCAACCATTGTAGCCAGCTGGCGGGTAAATATTACAAGATCATCAAGTTTCACTTTCTTGGCAGACAGGACACCTTTTGCCTGCGTGTTGGCGTCTTCGGTGATAGATATAATAGTAAATTCCTGTTTCCTAAGCAGCTCTATGAGGTTATCTCTGCTCTTCGCGTCAGCGCTGCCGTTTATTGTTTTACCTTCGAAATTTTTTACTGTATATTTATAATTCGGCATGTTTACTCCTGTGTTTTATCACTAGATATTTAGCAGTCTATAAGTATCGAGAATTAAATATTAAGAATTAAATTATAAGTTATATGAAATTAAAATTTAACTTACAGCTTAATACTTACAACTTAATACTTTAAATTAATTTTTAACGCAATACGAGATTACTCCTCAGTCGTTATCCTCAAGACCTCTTCGATGGTAGTTAAACCGGCTAGTGCCTTTTTAAGCGCGTTCTGCCTCAAGGTCTTCATGCCGTGCGCGACGGCATATTCCTTTATCTCATCTGAAGACTTTCCCTTTACTACCATATCCCTTATAGTGTCATCTATAAGCAGAACCTCAAGTGTACCCATCCTGCCAAGATAACCTGTATTGTTGCATTTGTTACATCCTTTTCCATGATAAAAGACCGCGTCCTTTTGCGGCTTTATATCAAGGCGTTTTAAAACAGCGGCGGTAACCTCGTAAGGCTCTTTGCAATTTTCACATATTTTTCTGCACAATCTCTGCGCGGCTACCGCCACCAGACTGGATGCCACCAGAAACGGCTCAACCCCCATATCTACCAACCGCGTTATAGCACCACAGGCATCATTGGTATGCAGTGTACTGAATAACAACTGGCCTGTAAGCGATGCCTTGATAGCTATATCCGCTGTCTCAAAATCTCTTATCTCACCAATAAGAACTATATCCGGAGTTTGCCGCAGGATTGAACGCAGGCCCGTTGAGAAAGTAAAATCTATACCGGGGTTCACCTGAATCTGCGTTATTCCATCTACCTGGTATTCTACAGGATCCTCGATAGTAACAATATTTTTTTCCTCGGTATTCAGCTTGGTTATTATAGAATAGAGCGTTGTTGATTTACCGCTTCCCGTAGGACCCGTAACAAGTATCATGCCATAGGGCTTGGTAATGGCCTGTTCAAAAAGTTTTAGCGGTTCAGGCAGGTAACCTAATTTATTCAGTCCAATACTCAGGCTTGTTTTATCAAGGGCCCTCATAACAATCTTACCGCCATGATTTGTAGGCAGGATAGATACCCTAAAATCAACTTCCTTATCACGCATACGAATCCTGAACCTGCCGTCCTGAGGTATACGCCATTCCGTGATATCTAATCCTGACATTATCTTAAGACGAGTGATTATAGCATTCTGGTCTTTTTTAGCAAGGGAGAATGCTTCACGTAACGCGCCGTCTACCCTGTATCTTATTCTTAAGCTATTCTCCTGTGGCTCAACATGGATATCAGACGCACGGCTTTCAAGCGCCTCGGTGACCATAAGGTTGACTACCTTGACAATGGGCGCCACCTTGCTCTGCTTAGTAGCCTCCTCAATATCTACCACACCTTCCTCTTCAGTATTAGCAACCTCCAGAGGTTCGTTCTCATCAGCCTCCTTGACCTCTTTTAATATCTGCGCGAGTTGTGTAGACTCCGCCCCGTAATAATTATGTATAGCCTCGGCAATCTCTTTATCCGTACTTATTACAGGATCTATATCGTAACTTGTAAGTATCTTGATATCATCTATGGCGAATATATTTAAAGGGTCTGACATGCAGAGCGTAAGGCTACTGCCCATTCTTGAAACAGGCATTACATGATACTGCTTAGCGACTTTTTCAGGTATAATCTTTATTACTTCAGGATCGATAGCAAAACGTGAGAGGTTAAGCATTGGAAGGTTTAGACTGGAGCTCAGGAGCATAGCCAGGTCTTTTTCTTTGATAAAACCTTTTTTAAGCAGTACGGTGCCGAGATTGCCCCCTTGGGCCTTCTGGATCTCTATAGCCTCGCTAAGCTGTTCCTTGGTAAGAAACTCGCTGTCCTTTAAAGCCTCTATAAGTCTAGTTTTTAAAGATGCCGCCATTTTTATTACCTCTTATCCCCGACAGTAACCCTGATTATCTCTTCAAGGGTAGTTAGGCCTTGCCTCGCTTTTGCTATACCATCTTCGCGAAGAGTTATCATGCCGGAGGATCTTGCCTGCTCTTTTATCTGTGCCTCTGTAGCATTATTCATAATCAAACGCCTGATATTAGCGTCCAATGTTAATACCTCGATTATACCGATCCGGCCTTTATAGCCGGTACCAAAACAGAACCTGCATCCTTTTCCCTTATAAAAAGTGGCCCCGGTTTCTTCTTTGACGCCAACGGATTTTCTTATATCATCATCTATCTCATACGATTCTTTACATTTATCGCATATCTTCCTTACAAGCCTTTGCGCGGCAATCATTATAACGGAAGAACTGATTAAAAAAGGCTCGAGCCCCATATTAATCATTCGAGTGATTGCGCCCGGGGCTGTATTTGTATGTATCGTGCTAAGTACAAGATGCCCTGTAAGCGCTGCCTTCACCGCGATATCGAGGGTATCAAAATCCCTTATCTCCCCTACCATTATTACATCAGGGTCCTGCCTTAATATAGAACGCAGCGCCAACGCAAATGTAAGCCCTATTTCAAGCTTAGCGTTTACTTGGTTAATACCCTTTAGATCGAACTCAATAGGATCCTCAATAGTTACAATATTCTTATCCAGGCTATCTACATAATGGAGTATAGAATATAATGTCGTTGTCTTTCCACTACCTGTAGGGCCGCAGGCTAAAATCATACCATGAGG
>CAZGAS010000085.1:0-3722 GCA_964523875.1 uncultured Planctomycetia bacterium
CTCTTCGGGATAAACGATATGGGAATATTCAATAAACCTGTCGCGCATATCGCAGCTGCGATGGAAACCGTTGAGTAAAATTGGATTAAACTCGAATGCCTCCATTCCTTTAAAATGCAACTCAAGCCAACAAAAAATCTAAGTACCATAAAAAAGAACGCTATCGGGAATGCTAATAAAACGATCATTAAAAAAAAGCCTGCTAAATTGTGTAAGGTCCCAGTAGCTTTACCTGCGAGTATTTGAAAGATATTAGCTAAAGCGCCCGTACCCATTATAAAAATAAACCAACGAGGAGAAAACCAACGCAGTATATAATTAAATGTTAGTGTGCCCTTTGGACTTTCCTTGTTTATCTTTTCCATTTGTTGCCTCCTTTTCTAAAATCTTAATTGCATCTCCATAGAAATATAATCAGCATCATTGTTCTCACTATGTATTTTACTTACAACATCACCACCGAAAATATGGCTATATGAAAGTACGAGATTACAATGAGGGTTAACAGCATAATTCAAAATTGCGTCTAATTCCTGAGCCAAATCATCCTCTCCATTTGTAGGTCTAGCTAAATAACCAAAGATAGAACCTTTCTCCTGAGTAGGGCCCAAACCCATATACCATCTATCTCCACTCTCTGTAAGCCAGATAACATGATAATCTGTTCTTAAAAAAATACAGCATTTTGAGATTTAGCCATTTTTAATACCATCTGAAACATAATCATCCTCCTTTATCTCAAATACTTTATTTAATATTCCTGTTATCTGTTTCTCATCTTGAATACTACTAGTAGCCTCAACAACTTTACCGTTTTTAAAATAAACAGTAAAAGGTAACCCCATAAAGAAAGAACACACCGATAAATTCCTGATAAAAGAAGCGACAGGAATATCAAAATCCATATCTCTCATTTGAACATGCGGGTATTTCGACTCTAATTCCTCCATAATACCATAAACCGGAATACACATCGGCCCCATTCTCCCGCAACAAACCATAACATTGGCATTGTTTTTAAGTAACTCCTCAATCTCTTCATGACTCTCTACGTGTTTAAGATTCGTATCCAGCATTGCTATACCTCCTGTTAGTTTTTTAAATCACAAATTCTTTTACCAAATACAGCTGTCCCCAGCCTAATCATATTAGCCCCTTCCTCAATAGCTATCCTGTAAGAATTGGACATACCCATAGAAAGATACTTTAAATCTATACCGGGTATTTCCGTAGTTTTTAATCTTTCAAAAAAATCCTTTGCTTTCTTAAAATAAGGCCTTACAGCTTCCGGCGCCCCTACCCTTGGCCCCATTGTCATTAAGCCTTCTAATTTTAAATTATTTAACCTTGAGATATGCATAGCTAATTTCTCAATAATTTCATATTCTGGTTTAACGCCGGCTTTTGTTATTTCACTGCCAATATTTATCTCTATAAAAACAGACATTATTTTTCCCATTCTTTCCGCCTTCTCACTTAAAGCTGTCGCGATTTCGGCTGAATCTATTGTCTGGATACAATCAAACATCCTTAATGCTTTATTAATTTTATTCTTCTGCAAAGAACCTATCATATGCCATTTAAGCGTTTTTGATTTTTCCCCTAACTGCTGGTACAGTTTTTCTGCTTCCTGAATATAATTTTCGCCAATAAATTCCGCTCCGGCGGAAATCGCCTCCTCTATCTCTTCAAGCGTCTTCATCTTGACGGCTAAAACCACCCTTACATAATCGGGTATTTCACTTTTAATTCTTAGAAAGTCCTCCTTTATATGTATCCTCATATTCAAAAAAATACCTCTTGATAATCTTTTTCACCCGCATGAAACGGTAATTTCTTTAATCTGTAATAATAAACGGTTTATTCTTAGTAATCAAAACAGTATGTTCAAAATGAGCGGTTAATGAATTGTCGCTTGACTTGACAGTCCAGCCGTCATCAGTAGTTTCGATATCTGATTTTCCCATAAAAACCATAGTTTCTATCGCGATCGACATGCCCTCTTTCAGTTTTTTTCCTTCTCCTTTTTTCCCAAAATTAGGTATAGCCGGTTCCATATGCATTTCTCTGCCTATTCCATGACCGCAAAATTTTTTCATAACCGATAGGCCTTCTTTTTCAACACAATTTTGAATAATATAACCTAAATCTCCAACGGTATTGCCTGGCCTTGCCGCCTTTATCGCTTCATACAAAGCTAATTTGGTGGTTTCCACTAGTTTTTTTGCCTTCGGGCTCACCCTTCCTATCATATAGGTCGTTGCGGTATCCGCAAACCATCCTTGATAGTCAACTACAATATCTACCGTTACTAAGTCTCCATTTTTGATAATCTTCTGAGAAGGGACACCATGGACAATCTCTTCATTCACTGAAACGCATAAGGAAGCGGGGAAGCCATTATAGCCTTTAGATGATAAATGGAATCTTGGATAATACCGGCTAATAAAATCTTCCGCGAAATTATTTATATCTACTCCTGTAATTCCTGGTTTAATTATTTTTTGCAGTTCAAGTAAAATTCTTGAAGCGACTTTCCCCGCTTTTTTCATTGCTATTCTTCCCATTTTACTTCACACAAAGATCCTTTCAATCTTGGTCCAAATATCTTTTATACATTGTGTTAATGGCGTATCGGTATATTCCACCACTGACAATTTACGCATTTGGGCCTCGGTAACTTCTTTCCCATAAGGAACGGTTCCTATAAATTCCGAATTATATTTATCCGCCAACTCTTCTATCTTGCGGGTCCATTCTTTGTTTAAATCAGACTTGTTTACAACCACGCCCGATTTAACGCTAAAATGGTTAACTACCTGTAACACCCTTTCTAGATCATGCGCGCCTGATATAGTAGGTTCGGTAACCGCCAGGACATAATCAGCCCCTGTAATAGAAGATATTACAGGGCAACCCGTTCCAGGAGCTCCATCTAAAATAGCTCTGTTCCGGGTACTCTGTTGAGCAAGCAAAGATGCTTTATCCCTGACCAAAGTGACTAATCTTCCGGAATTTTCTTCTGCCACCCCCAATTTGGCATGGCTCATTGGGCCGCACCTGGTATCAGACATAAACCATTCACCATTTACTGCAGGCTTAGTCTTTATAGCATCATATTCACACACTAATTTACATACCCCACATCCTTCGCAAGCCAGCTTATCAATTGCATATCTCTTTTTACCATTCTCTTCATATTCTTCTATAGCAGAAAACCTGCAAGCTTGTTTACATTTTCCACATTGTACGCAGATATTCTGGTCTATCTCTGCCTCTACTCCGCCACTAAAAAGACCTCTTGTTCTTATTTGGGGAGATAAAACTAAATGCAAATCTGCCGCGTCAACATCACAATCAGAAATTACACTGTTTTTTGCCAAGGCAGCAAAACATGCTGTTAAAGAAGTTTTGCCTGTTCCTCCCTTGCCGCTAATCACCACCAATTCCTTAGGCTTCGCGGCTCGGGAAGCACCATACTTCTTGGACTTTTCAGGAACTTTTTTATCAGATAATTTCTCTTTTTTTACTATTTTCGGTATCTTCTTCTCCCCTTGAGCTAAAATCAGTACCTTGTCAGCTAAAGTTTCAAATAATTTTTTTATTTCAGGGAACCTATCTGCTGCCATTTCACCTCGAGAATAGCTCTCAGCTATTCTACGCTCATCAGGAATTTCTCCAATAATATCCAACTGTTCTTCTAAACAATATTCCTTCAAAGC
>CAZGAS010000086.1:0-3641 GCA_964523875.1 uncultured Planctomycetia bacterium
ATATTGCTGTGTAGATTAATTACGTTTAAGAGATTTTTAGAAGAGGCATTAAGAGCTTATATCGTCGCGACAACACGGCGAAAATGAAAGCCGCAGATCATCATCTTTATCGCTATCGGAAATCTTCTAGGACAATTGAATAGACTGAACATAAAAAGCTTCCAATAGTATTTTCTGCCCCTGTCAATTATCCCCAGTACAAATATTGAACGTACAAGCGCCTTTATGTCTGATAGGTGTATCTTTTTTATCTGTACATTAAGGCTGCGGTGCTCACTTAAGAAGACCTGAACGCGCTGGTAAAATGTCTTTCTGGAATATATGGTTTCAAGTATTTTTTTATAGCCCTCTTTAAGCTTTTGATAGTTCATTTTTGGGGTAAAGTTCATTGATCCATCCATATTGTCGCCTGTTAATGTGCTTAGGAGCCTTTTTTCTGAACTTAGACGATTAAAAAGGCGTGTCCCGATAGGAGCGTTTAATAATCCTACCATAGCTGTGACAATGCCGCTGTTCTTTATAAAATCTATCTGTTTTTCAAAAATAGAAGAAGAGTCATTGTCAAAGCCTACAATAAATCCACCTGTTACTATAAGCCCGCGTTTTTGTATTTTTTTAACAGAATCTACCATATCTCTTTTCATATTCTGAGTCTTGCCGCATTCAGCAAGGCTCTCAGGGTTTGGGGTCTCAATGCCTATAAAAACAGACTCGAAGCCCGCGTCAACCATAAGATGCATGAGTTCCGGGTCATCAGCGAGATTGATCGATGACTCTGTTCCAAAATAGAACGGGTGATGCCGTTTTTTGAGCCATTCTGCCATAGCGGGAAGTATGTCAGTTCTAAGCTTATGTTTATTTCCTATGAAATTGTCATCAACGATAAATATTTCACTTCGCCACCCACGGTCATACAAGGTGTCAAGTTCTTTGATGAGTTGCTCTCGGCTCTTTGTACGAGGAATATGTCCGTTTAGCATGGTTATACTGCAAAATTCACAATTAAAAGGACATCCTCTCGAATATTGGAGGTTCATAGCAGCGTATTTTTTTATATTCAGCAGCTCCCAAAGCGGGGTAGGTGTCTGTGATATATCCGGGAATTTATCCGATGTATAAAGATGTTGGGCATGCCCGTTTTCTAGGTCAGTTAAAAACGCAGGTAATGTCAGTTCAGCTTCGTTTAGTACAAAATGATCTATACCGGAGAAATTCTCATGTTCAGTAGTTACCATCGGCCCGCCCGCGACAATCTTTACGCCAAGCTGGTTACAGCGGGTGATAACTTTTATAAAGGATTCTTTCTGGATATTCATCCCGCTTAAGAAAACATAGTCTGCCCAGAGCAGGTCAGAGTTTTTAAGAGTCGAAATATTCATATCAATGAGCTTTTTCTTCCATTGATTGGGAAGCATGGCGGCAACTGTAATTAATCCCAGCGGAGGAGACGCGGCTTTCTTTGAAACAAACTTTAGAGCGCTTTTAAAGCTGAAAAATGTAGATGGTATCTCAGGATAAACTAATAGTATATTCATTTAAGGCCTTTGTTTTTTCTCTGAATGTTTCGTCGAAAATTATTTGATAGCTTACAATAACAGGAAAGCGCTCCATAGTCAAGGTGAAACCTTGGTATTTGCCCCCGCCGGGTTTTAGTGCCAATACTTTAATATTTTCTAAAATAAGCCTTTTAAGTTTACATTTGCGTGCTTTTGTTATAAAATCATTAATATGAAAAAATCTAAGCAAGACAGAAGAAACTATATAAGATTAGGTGCTATTTTTCCAATAGAGTTTCAGCTGATTGATGATAAGAAAAAACCTAAATCGCCCTTGCTGCAGGGGTTTACCCGCAATATTGGCAAAGGTGGCATGTGTGTAGAGGTAAAATCAGAAAAGGGCAATATTCCGTTTGAGATTACACCTAAGCAGACAAGGCTTAAGCTTATTATCAATATTCCATCGAGCGCTCTCGCGACAAATTCTTATGTTACTGTCAGGTGGTCACAGAAGGTATCGGAATATATATTCGATACACATATATTCGGCGTAGAGTATGATGAGATAGAGGCTGATAACCAGAGAATGATAGAGAGGCATGTTCTATGGTTGCACAGAAAGCCAAAGATTATTCTTCTTTTTTCCCTTGTGCTGCTATTTTTCGCTATTTTCCTTACATATATTAGCGTGCGTATAGGTTAGCCCCTTATGACAGCAACGGTCGCTCTATATTCCGCATAATATGCCTAATCTCATGATCAATAAGATAAAAGATACTTTAACTACGCATTCCATGCTTAAGAAGGGTGATAAGGTTTTACTCTGTGTTTCAGGCGGGCCTGACTCTGTAGCGATGTTTCATGCCTTCAAGCAGATAGCGGACAGTATGGGGCTGAAGCTATTTCTCGGTCATATAAACCATACCTTGCGCGCAGAAGAGTCTGACAGGGACCAGGCCTATGTAGAGGCACTTGGAACCCGACAAAATATACCTGTCTTTACAAGCATACAGGATACGAAAAAATTCGCGAAGGAAAATAAACTTTCTATTGAAGATAGCGCGAGGCGTTTA
Organism: uncultured Planctomycetia bacterium; assembly: GCA_964523875.1. Taxonomy (GTDB): domain Bacteria; phylum Omnitrophota; class Gorgyraeia; order JABMRG01; family JABMRG01; genus JAUVHV01. The sequence continues at coordinate 2,570 of CAZGAS010000086.1, forward strand.
AGGTACAAGTTCTTTAGAGAGGTCGCTGACAAGCTTGATATAGATGTAATCGTTACCGCGCATACCAAAGATGACCAGGCAGAGACAGTGCTCATGCGTTTATTGCGAGGAACAGGGCTTAAAGGCCTGCGCGGTATTCCTGTAAGGAGTAGTTTTGGCAAGGCACTATTAATAAGGCCCATGATAGAGGTATCGCGAAAAGAGATAGAAGTATACCTTAAGCGAAATAGGCTCTTGCCCAGGATCGATCAATCTAATTCCGATACCAAATTTTTCAGAAATAAGATACGGTTAAAATTATTACCTTTAATAGAGAGGGATTACTCCCCCGCTATAAAAAGTGTCTTATTGACACTTGCCGATTTGCTTGATAAGGATTATGAATATATAGAGCTCAAGCAAGTGGAAGATTTTAGGGGTATATTCAAAAAGAGTGGTAAGGGCGTTATTGTCTTGAATCTTGCTGGTTTCAAGAAACTGCACCCTTCCGCTAAAAGGGGAGCGATAAGGAAAATTATCCAGTATCTACACAATGGTCTTGAAGATATAGATTACAGGCATTGTCAAGAGATAGAATCATTGATTAATACTAGGCCTGTGGGCTCTATACTTTATCTGCCGCATGGAATAACTGCCAAAAAGCGCAAGAGAACTATAAGTTTTAACCCCGCTGATATCAGCGTCCCCAGGAAAAAAGAGTTACCTCACGCTATTGTTAATATCCCCGGGCTGACAAGATTTGGCAGGAGACAGCTTAAGGCAAGGCATGTTAACCGTGCGGGTAATTTTTCAAAGAAGCGTAAAAATATTGAATACCTCGACGCGGGCAGGCTTGAGCCCCCTTTGATTATTAGAACCTTTGAGCAAGGGGACAAGATGAAGCCGCTTGGCATGAAAGGCTATAAGAAGGTATCTGATATATTTATAGATGAAAAGATACCCCTAAATAGGAGAAGCAGTATCCCGTTGATAGCCTCAGCAAAAGGCGAGATATTGTGGCTTTGCGGTATCAGAATTTCAGACAGGTGCAAGATTGGTCCGAATACAAAGAAAACGCTAAGATTGGAGTTAT
>CAZGAS010000087.1:0-3631 GCA_964523875.1 uncultured Planctomycetia bacterium
ATTGGTGGCGGTGTAGGTATCGCGGAGCTTTACCCGCTTGCTAAGGGGATGAAAGGGGCTGGAAATAATGTAACCACTATACTTGGCGCCAGGACAAAAGAGCTCCTTATCTTAGAGGATGAGCTAAGAGCGGTGTCAGATAAGCTCTATCTTACAACAGATGACGGCACCTATGGCAAAAAAGGTTATGTTACAGATATACTGAAAGAACTCTTAACGCAATACCCCGTAAAGCTCCTTCGGAGCAACGGGGCAGGCGCACAACGCAATACGCAATACGATTTAATTTACGCTGTAGGCCCTATTCCTATGATGAAGCTGGTTTCAGATATTACAAAGGAATATAACCTGAGGACCATAGTATCGTTAAATGCCCTGATGGTAGACGCGACAGGTATGTGCGGCGGGTGCCGCGTAAAGATAGCTGATGAGGTAAAGTTTAGCTGTGTTGACGGCCCTGAATTTGACGCGCATCTCGTTGATTGGGGGGAACTTGTAAAACGTACGAAGACTTATGTTGAAAAAGAGAACCATATCTGCAGGTTAAATGAGGCTCAAACTTATGGAACGAAGTGAGCATAAGCTTGCCAGCCGAATTTAATCCCGAGCGAAGAGAAGGATCTCAGAAATAGTGATTACTTTACCCCATATGACTAAGAACAATGAAAGAGTGTTATGAAAAATGACCCAATAAAACCAAAAGAACTAGACCCGCTTTTAAGGGCAGAGGGCTTTGCTGAAGTCTGCTCTGTCTATTCAGAAGAAGAGGCCTTAAGCGAGGCATCAAGATGTATCCAATGCAAAAACCCTACCTGTATATCCGGATGCCCTGTTGGCATAGATATCAAGAAGTTTATCTTAGAGATTACTCAAAAGGATTATAAGGCCGCGTATTTGACCATAAGAGAGAAGAACAACTTTCCCGCTATGTGCGGAAGGGTCTGCCCGGCGGAATATCAATGCAGAAAGGCGTGTGTATTTTCCAGGAAAGGCGAACCCTTTGCTTTGGAGAAGGCCATCAACATCCATTTTTTAGAGCGTTTTGTGGCTGATTTTGGAATGGGAAATAATCTGGAGGTTGCTGTAAATAAGGATAAGAGGCTTTCAGGATTTAGGGTAGCTGTAGTAGGTTCTGGACCTGCGGGCCTGTGTTGTGCCGGAGAATTAGCTAGAAAAGGTGTTGAGGTAGTTATATATGAGGCGTTGCACAAACCAGGCGGAGTTCTTCGCTACGGCATTCCTCCTTTTAGGCTCCCGCAGGATGTATTGGACGCGGAGATAGATTATCTAAAGAGAGTGGGGGTATCTATTGAGTGCAACATAATAATAGGAAAGACACTGCTCCTGGATGAGCTCCTTGCTCAGGGTTTTTCCGCTGTCTTTTTGGGCCTTGGAGCGGGCGTACCATCTTTCTTAGGCATCCCCGGCGAGAATCTATGTAATATATATTCCGCGAATGAATTTTTGACCAGGGTCAATCTTATGGGCGCTTATAAGTTCCCCGAATATCACACGCCAATAAATATAGGTAAGCATATTGTTGTCGCGGGAGGTGGTAATACCGCCATGGACGCGGCACGAGTAGCCCTTCGTTTACAGAAACTTAATAAGATGGAGCCGGATGTTACTGTTTTTTACAGGCGTACGGAAAATGAGATGCCGGCAAGAAGGCTCGAGATCCATCACGCTAAAGAAGAAGGTGTTAAATTTGAATTTCTGGTTCAACCAATAGAATTCCTTGGTGACGATGAGAACTCTTTTGTTAGGAAAGTAAGGTCTTTGCGATGCGAATTAGGTGAGCCCGACCAGAGTGGCCGGAGAAGGCCTGTGCCTATAAAGGGGAGTGAATTTGAGGCTGATTGCGATGAAGCTGTTATCGCGGTAGGCCTTAAGGCAAACCAGGTATTGATACAGCAAACACCTGAGCTAAAGATAGATAAATGGTCTGATATTATTGTTGATCCTGAGACAATGGAAACCTCGATAAAATCAGTCTATGCCGGCGGCGATGTTGTTGGCGGTGAGGGAACGGTTATTGAAGCAATGGGGATGGCAAAGATGGCCTCCAGGGCTATAATGGAATATCTTTTGGGACAATGAGGTTTTAGAAGATAGGTCTGCCCGCATAACAAAAAGTAAAAAAGGAGGATAAAAATGTCAGCATATATAGATAGGGTAATAGAACAGGTAAAGGGGCGTAATCCAGGTGAGGCGGAGTTTCACCAGGCCGTAGAAGAGGTATTGAGTTGCTTGAGCCCTGTTTTGGATAGAAACCCAAAGTATGAAAAGGCAAAGATACTAGAGCGCATAACTGAGCCTGAAAGAGTCATGATGTTTCGCGTGCCATGGCTTGATGATAAAGGAGAGGTTCAGGTAAACCGCGGATTCCGCATCCAGTTCAACAGCGCTATAGGCCCTTATAAAGGTGGACTACGCCTTCACCCGACTGTATACCTTGGTATATTAAAGTTCCTTGCTTTTGAGCAGGTATTTAAAAACTCCCTTACGACACTCGCCATGGGTGGAGGTAAAGGAGGCTCTGATTTCGATCCAAAGGGTAAGTCTGATAATGAGGTCATGCGTTTTTGCCAGTCTTTCATGACTGAATTATGCAAGTATATTGGCCCGGATACAGATGTTCCGGCAGGTGACATAGGCGTCGGTGGCCGTGAGATAGGTTTTCTCTTTGGCCAGTACAAGCGTATCCGTAATGAATTTACAGGCATTCTGACAGGCAAGGCCCTGAATTGGGGTGGATCACTTATTAGGCCTGAAGCGACAGGTTATGGCGCGGTCTATTTTGCCCAGGAGATGCTAAAGACACGCAATGATTCATTCAAAGGTAAGAAATGTGTTGTTTCAGGATCAGGCAATGTAGCGCAATATACAGTGGAGAAGCTTAATGAACTAGGCGCGAAAGTGGTAACGCTATCTGATTCTTCAGGCTTTATCCATGATCCAAAAGGCATCACAGAGGAGAAGCTTAGCTTTGTCATGGAGCTTAAAAATATAAAGCGCGGCAGAATCAAGGAATACGCTGATAAGTATGGCGTTGAGTATCACGAGGATGAAAAGCCTTGGGCAATCAAGTGCGACGCGGTGTTTCCATCAGCAACACAAAATGAGATAAGCAGTGATGACGCGCAAAAGCTTCTTGATAATGGTTGTTTTGTTGTATCAGAAGGCGCGAATATGCCAACAGCGCCGGAAGGCATAGAGAAGTTTCTCAAGGCCGGCATACTATATGGCCCGGGCAAAGCTGCTAACGCCGGTGGAGTCGCTGTCTCCGGCTTGGAGATGAGCCAGAATTCACAGAGGCTTAACTGGACCAGTGAAGAAGTTGATGCCCGCCTTAAAGGCGTCATGCAATCGATACATAAAGTTGCTTATGACGCCGCGGAAGAATATGGCGAAAAGGGCAATTATGTAGTTGGTGCCAATATAGCAGGTTTTGTAAAAGTAGCGGATTCAATGCTTGACCAGGGCGTTGTCTAATTATTAATTATTATTAGGGACAGCTACCAATTATTATAAATTATTATAATTGGTAGCTGCCCCTAATAAACAGATCATTTTTCACCACAACTAAATGGAAAAGCCAGATATTATAATCATAGGCGCGGGCATAGTA
>CAZGAS010000088.1:0-3280 GCA_964523875.1 uncultured Planctomycetia bacterium
GAAGGGGACATTTCATTTGCTACTAACAGGGGACATTTCATTAGCTTACTACAATTTTAGTTTTTTGTCTTGCGAATAGGGCTTATAATTGATATAATTATTACGTTATGAAAGATGACCATATAGAGCCTGCGTTGCTTTTTTCCATCCTCTGCGATGATATAAGGCGTGAGGACAACGGTAAATTTATACTTATTGGACTTTTTGAGACGATAGGCGCCGCGTCTTTTCCTGTCCTGCACCCGGTACTCTTTGTTATAAACTGTTGGTGCAGCGGTACCGGCCTTTACAACCAGAGGACCAGGATAGTTGGCCCGGGCAATACTAAGCTGATAGAAGATAAAGAGACTGAATTTACGCTGGCGAACCTTAAGGCAAAACACCGGATTGTAGCTCGTTTTAATAATATTCGTTTTGATAATCCGGGAGAGTACGCCGTAGAAGTGCTTTTAAATAACGAGCTTAAGGTCAGGTATCCTTTAATCATTGATAAAGTTGTACCAGCACAAAATAAGGGCAATGAGAGATGATTGTTGAGTCTTTGGCTAAAGAGGAGAGAAGATACGCAAAGAGGCTGGCAGTCAGTGTAAAGGTTAAGGTATACAGGCTTGATAAGAAGCGTCATAATATATTGAGGGCTTATTTTCTTGAGGCCAAGGATATGACGCAGAAGGGGTTCTTTGTTAAGATTCAAAAGCCGTTTCCACTGAATACTAAACTTAAGATAAGCCTTACACTGCCTAATGGTAAAGATCATGTCCTACTGGAAGGCAAGGTTGCCTGGATTGCCAATCAATCACAGGTAGGTTATTACCCTGGCATGGGTGTTGCCATAACAAAGATAAAGATAGGCGATAGCAAGAGGATAAAGGGGTTTCTTAAGGATAAATTTCATAACTATCGCCAGGCCCTTGAGCTCAAGGAGATGTATCACCAGCTTAAGGATATGGGCGGGAGGCTTTATGATATGGAACAGTCTCACCTGCACGCGCTTCATTTTAGAAAGGTGATTGATCGTGCTATTAAAGATATAGATAATATTGCCCATATACTTGACAGGGAAGTCTGGGAAGTAAAGAGGCTCTGATCTAATGGGTAAAGTACAAAGGCCCCATCTTGTCAAGCTAATCATAGGAATTATTACCTCATCTCAAGCAACCTATAATCAAACAGAACAAATCTTGACAAAGGCCTTTGGCAACTTAGATTATAAAAGCAGGCAGGTACCTTTCAATTGTACTCAATATTACGTCAAAGATATGGGCACAGGGCTGTTTCGTGTTTTTTTAAGTTTTGATAAACTTATAGATCCCGTACACCTTGTGCGTGCTAAGCTTATCGCTAATAAGATAGAGGCCCGTTTAGCGCGTCTTATTCGAGATAAGTTCAGTCGCCCGGTTAATATAGATCCTGGTTATATTACAGCAGCCAAGCTTATACTAGCATCTACAAAGGATTACAGCCACAGGATATATCTTGACAAAGGTATATACGCTGAAACCACGCTTATCTATCGTAAGAGACGATTTATGCCTTGTGACTGGGCATACCCAGATTACAGGTCAGATGAGTATATGAATATATTTACCGCAATTCGCGGTATTTTTATGCGTCAAACAGGAAAGAAGGAGTGATGATATCTTCGCAAAGGCTTTTTTTTCATATGCCTATATACAGGTTACTCGATAGCCTTGATGATTATTTAAGCCTTAATGTAAATTGCGAGATATATATAAACTCGGAGTTTCTGGATAATTATAAGTCTCGGGAGATAGAAGCGATAAATAACGCGTTTAAGGGGTCCAATCTCTTAAAGAGGATACATGGCCCTTTTATGGATATATGTCCAGGTAGTTCGGACAAGAAGGTAAGGGCCCTGTCGCAGGAACGCATCTTATCTGCTATAGAGCTCTGCACTAAATTGGAATGCAGTGATATTGTTTTTCACAGCCACTATGACCCTATTTATCACAAAAGGCATTTTGACGAGTGGTTTGAGTTTTCAAGGCTTGTTTGGGATAATGTAAACGCGCAAGCTGAAAAGAGCAACATCACGGTATATATAGAGAATTCAGAGGATGATACCCCTGAACCGATTATAGCTCTTTTAAAGGAGTATCCTTTATTCAAGGCCTGCTTTGATCTTGCTCACTTTACTGTCTTCGGGCAGGATAGTTGGAGGGACATTTTAAAGAGATACCCACGGGATTCTATCGGCGAAGTCCATCTATCGGATAATGACGGCAAGGAAGACCTCCATCTTGTGCTCGGCAAGGGCTGCCTGGATATAGAGCCATTTTTAACCAAGATAGATACTTATAATAAAAAACCTGTTATAACCATTGAGCCGCATTCTAACAAGGACCTCCTGCTGGATATAGAATATATCAAGCGATTCCGGAAATAAACTACCTATGAAGATAGTAAGAACCAGACATAATAATGAGATAGCTTTTGGCGTGTTAGAAGATGATAATGTACGGTTCTTGAAGAATTCAGTTTACGCGGACGTGTTTGAGTTCACTGGCCTTGCCACGTCTGTTAATAAGGTTAAATTGCTCGCGCCGATAGTGCCTTCAAAGATCGTTTGCGTGGGATTAAATTATAAAGATCACGCCAAAGAGCTTAACATGGATGTGCCGGAAGAGCCAATACTGTTTCTAAAACCTCCAACAGCTCTTATCGGGCCCGGAGAGGATATAATCTATCCTGAGTCAGTTACAAGGCTTGATTACGAGGCAGAGCTCGCTGTTGTGATAAAGAAAGAGGCCAAGGCTATAAAAAGGGATTCTGTTTCTGACTATATACTTGGGTATACATGCCTTAATGATATTACCGCCCGGGACCTCCAGAAAAAGGATGTCCAGTGGACAAGGGCAAAATCATTTGATACGTTTGCCCCTGTTGGCCCGTATATTGTTACTGATATAGACACATCAGATCTTTATGTCAGGCTTTATGTTAATAATCAGACACGCCAGTCTTCATCTACTGTTAATCTGATATTCGATATTCAATTTATTGTTTGGTTTATTTCACACGTAATGACCCTCTTGCCCGGCGATATCATAGCGACAGGTACACCTAAAGGGGTTGGCCAGCTCTCAAGAGGCGATAGCGTAGTTCTAGAGATTGAATCTATTGGTAAGTTAAGGAATCAGGTTGTTTGATATGGTTTTCAGGGGATATTTTTGACGCTATCATTATTATTAGGAAATTGTTTTGCCTGTTGATAGCTTGTCAAGATGTCCCCTGTTAATAGCAAGTGATCTGTCCCCTC
>CAZGAS010000089.1:0-3219 GCA_964523875.1 uncultured Planctomycetia bacterium
ATGAAGAAAATCTTAACTTTTATAATAGTAGTTTGTTTTGCTGTTAACAGTGCAGGGCAGGGGTATGCCCTAAGGCCTATGGCTGCAAGAGTACTCAGAGAAGCAGTTATTGATATTGCTACAAGCATGGGCAAAGAGTATGAAGATACTGTTTCGTCTCTAATGGGGGCGTTGTCAGCGGAACCAATAACAGATTTTAGCAGGTATATTCATACCATTGTTAACCAAGTTATAGCGACTATGAATCATAGGGCATCAAGGAATAAACTTTTTGTAATAGCAATAGATGGTAACTCAGGTGCTGCAAAAACAACTACTGCGAATGAACTTGCACGATATCTGCTTAAAAAGCATGGTAAAAAAGCCATCGTTATTGAGCGTGACTGGTTTATTAATTCTCGAGATAATAGGTATGGTTGCCAGGATAAGGAATTGTCAAGGCAGGTGACCAGCGTTAGGGATAATGATATATCATTAAGGACTGAAAAATTTACATCAGATGTATTGGAAAAATTAAGAGCTTTTAATAGTAGCACTGATCCCAAGATGGAATTGGTGCTTACTGAACTCTATGATAAATATGGTGGTGGTGGATTAACGCGAACCGAAAGCTTTGAGATAGATCAGGATACTATTGTTATCATTGAGGGGAATTTCTTGCTTATAGATGCGTGGGAAAAATATTTTGATTTTAAAGTCCTCATGTTAGCTGAACCCTTTGTGGGGCTCGAAAGGAGGTTGCCAAGAGATAATCATTCAGATCCAGAGCGCGTAAAGAATGTTTTTTGGAGAATGAATACGCCCTCGTTTATTGACTATCTTCAGAATCTAAAAGTTAATCCAGATATAATAGTAAGAACAGATTCCTGGGATATCGGCAATCAGCTTCATGCAGCAACAGCTGAAAAGATTAGAAAAAAGACCAAATCCTCCTCTGCAGGGGAAGAAAAACCTTATGCACTTATTGATACAAAAACTTTTAAGGATGATGCTTATAGAGCTTTAAAATATAAGCTTGTATTATTAAAAATGGGTGATCAATCTACAATAAATGATTATGCAAATCAGATGTCATATTTTATTAAAAGTAGATTAGGGAGGGTAGATTCTAAAGAATGGATTTTATTTCATTGGCGAGTAAAAAGCATGCCACTACCTCACGCCTTTTCTTTAGTACTTAACGCTATCTCAGAAAAACTTGGCATTGAAATGCGATGCGCTGCTGTTGACCCTGATCTTTTCGCTAGGTATCTGCGATTATCCCCAATTGAGCGAAAACAGATGGTCGCTGAAACGGCAGCCAATCTCAGGCTTCCTGGGATGAACGGGAAGAAAGTGATAGTACTAGATGATGTTTTCTGTACTGGAGCTGTTTTAGACGGCATGCGTACTGTTGCGGCTAGTTCAAATGCACGAGAAATGCAAAGTTTTGTTATATTTGATGCAACAGACAATCCTTTTTTTGAATCAGATATATATAGTATGTTTATGCATGAAAAACGCGATCAAGTTATTGCTCTGCTGAATAGTAAAAGCAGGCTCACTGATTCGTTATTTCAATATCTTATACGTTTTGCGGCAGAATCACCAGGTGAGTTTAAAATTCTTATCGATCAGATACACCCGGGCAGAGTTGAAGAACTTATAAGAACAGTTAACATTTATAAACAGGTACCATTCCAGGGCAATGGCATTGATTATAATCCTTTTTTACAAATAGCTGCTAATACGATAACGATTTTAAAGGTAGCATCATTGAATACGAAAATAACCTTAAATAAAACTATTCAAACCGCCATGGCCTCTGCCGCCTAAACAGGTGCCCAAAAGGTGCCCATACAATTTTTAAGTTATGTCACAATTATAACACGCTGGCATTTTAACGAATCATAACATATTATAAAATAACAAGTTACAGCGATAGGGATCGAATCCCTGCCTCTCCGCCATGGTTCGACGCGAAAAAATCCCTTCCGATTAAATTTGTAGGGATTTTTTCTTGCTCACCATTGGACGAGAACCATGGTGGCCTAGAACAAGGTGTCCCGAGCAGCCTGTGGTGAGCCTGTCGAACCAAAGTCGAGGGGCCTCTCCGCCAGTTTCACAAAAACTATTTGACATAAAGATATGTTATGCTAAAATATATATACAATTGTATATACATATAGAATGATATGAAAAATATTAAATGGGATATAGTTAAGAGTGAAAGATTAAAAATAACACGAGGTGTTTCTTTTGAAGAGATGCTTGAAGCAAAGCTCGTAGCCATTAAAAAACACCCAAAAAGAATTAAGCAGAATATAATGCTTTTTAGCTATAAACGCTATATTTGGGTAGTACCTTATGTCGAAGAGAAGAATATTATATTTTTTAAAACTTTATATCCAAGCAGAAAATATACCAAGTTGTATAAGGAGGGTGAGATAAAATGAGAAAAATCAAATTGACCAGGCAAGAAAAAGCTATTGAAAACAGCCTACTGAAAGATGAGTATGTGAATGTTTCAAAGAAGGAATTTAATGCGATAGCGGAATCAATTGCAGCAAGAAAGAAAGATACCGTACTTAATATACGTGTAAATAGCAATGATTTGTTAAGTATTAAGATAAAAGCAAAGAAATTTGGAATAAAATATCAAACTTTTATTTCAGAGCTTCTTCATAGGGTAGCACAGGCTTAGATTTTTTGTCACAATTTTAACACGTTAGCATTTTAGGTATTTACAGCACATTGCAATAAAACAAGTTGGATCAACAGGGGCAGATTCCCTACCTCTTTTGTCATGCTGTTTCGTTCTTTGAAAACTTGTATTCCGGTAGGGCTACGTAGGAATTGGCAAGAAACAAGATGGCTTTGATAAAGTAAGCCTCCGCGAAACTTTACTATGTATAGTTTACCAAAAAATGACCCCGCAGTTTTACTTACTTCCCTGGCTTTATTATGTTATGCCGATTGACAACAGGTTATAAATGTCGTAGAATCATGTATATCCTCAAAGGTATCTTCAGGAAAGGCGCGTAATGAAAAAATTACTTATCACGGCAGTTTTAATATCATCTCTTTTTTTAAGCGGGTGCACTACGTTAAGCGGACTAACCACAATAGCCGGTTTGGCCGCGGCAGGTTATGGTATCTATAAGGCTTCCAATAAATAAACATTTATAATTAGTAGCTGTGCAGATTCAAGCTCCTAATGCAACAGTTTACTAAAGACTT
>CAZGAS010000090.1:0-3203 GCA_964523875.1 uncultured Planctomycetia bacterium
AGGATAATTAATCATTCATATAGTAATTATAGCTTAAGCGCGCTATATTGGATATCAGCTTCTTTGATGACCTGGCGTTTTTATTATTATGTTTGATTAGTACGCATATGATAAAGTCACCGGTATCAGTAAATACAATGCCAGCGTCATGGCAGAGGCCCTTTTCCAGGCCGGTCTTGTGCGCAACAACTGTATTTTTTGGCAGCCGTGCCGGAATCCTGGTCCTTGACCTCTGGGCCTTTAATACCTCGAGGCACTCACTGGAAAGGCCCTTATTTATGAGCCTGCCCTTGTATATCTTTTCGAGGATAAATGCCATATCTTTGGCTGTGGTATAATTTTCTATGCCTTTCCCGCGTGAGCGCATATCCATCATTAGGCGAGAAAGGTTTGTATCCTTGAGGCCAAACTTTTTAAAGCAGATATTCAGGTAATCAAAACCTAAAAGCTTAATCAGTATATTGGCTGCCGTGTTATCGCTTATAGTGATCATCAGGTCAATAAGTTCTTTGATAGTAAAGGTTTTGCCTGATTTTTTATTCCTTAGTATGCCCGAGCCGCCTATCTTATCTCTCTGTTTGAGGGTTATCTTTTTATCAAGACTTATCTTGCCTTCTTCTGCCGCGTAGAAGCACCCTGCCATAATCGGTATCTTTACAACGCTTGCTGAGGCTATCTCTGCTTTTTCATTGATGCTGATAAGCCACGATCTTTTAAGGTCTTTTATAATGACAGAAGGCTTGCCATTGAAGTCTTTGACCAGGGTGTTGATTGTATTAGATAATATATGCCAGCGTGTGCTATCTTTTTTATAAGAGACGTAACGGGTAATGCCCAGATGTGTTAAAAAAACAAGGCAGAGCAGTAAAGCGGCTATTGATATATGTCGTTTTCTTATTTGCATTTAGATTAAGGGGAAAGGTTTGCGCTAAGGATGTTTTTTTGCTTGTTTATCTCGTAACAGAATATGGCAGCAGCCATGGCAACATTTAATGAAAGCTTCGCGCCTGTCATGTCAAGAGTAACGCGCATATCAAGGTGTTTCTGTATCGCGGGCTTTATGCCTTCTCCTTCAGAGCCAAGCACGAGCGCCAGGGGTTCCGGCAGCCCCATCTTTTGTATGTTATCTCCGCCTTCGACTACTGTGCCGGCAATCCAGTATCCGGCCTTCTTCGCGCTGGTAAGGGCGTTTAATGTATTACTTACCATGGCAACCGGGGTATAATTTTCCCCACCGGAGGCAACATGCATAACCGTATCATTTATCTCGCAGCTTGAATGTCTTGGAATAACAATACCAAGGCCTCCAATGCAGGCGGTAATCCTGAGTATAGAGCCAAGATTGTGGGGGTCTTTTATATCATCTAAAAAGATAAGCGTCAGCTTTTCTTTGTCCGGCTTGGCGATAAGCTGGTTAAAGTCAGCATAGTTGAATTTTCCAACCTCAGCTACGATACCCTGGATCCTGTCGGCGCGCTTTATCTTTAAAAGCTCTTTTTCCCGCACCTTTTTACAGGATATGCCTTTGCTTCTGGCAAGTTTTATAATGTGTGACGCGTTGAAGGTGTCACGCATGTATATTGTTTTGATGCTTTCAGGGTCAACAACCAGGCGCTCAAATACAGAATTTTTCCCGTAGAGATACGTACTATTTTTTGCCATGAGCTTTATCCGCTTGTATGAAAGCTAAAAAAGACTCTAGTTCATATTTGAGAGGGCTTCCTGCAGGATCGGCATAAGCGATCCCATCTCATCTTTTGAAACACGGCCTAATTTAGCGAATTTAAGATTATCCTGCTTGTCTTTTGTCTCTCTTGATATCTGTATCTTTTTCTGTCCGCCGTTGTAAGAATATATACTTACTGTCAAGCGGCCGTTCTCTGTATCCTCTGATTTCGCGAACAACTGTTCATCCAAACTGTTATCGTACGGCATCATTCCCCCTTTTTGTAGTAAAGGAACCTTAAAAATTCCTTTGTGTTATAAAATAGCGCTAACGCTTATTTTGTTTCCTGTGTCGATTGAGAAGATAGAATACAATAGAAACTTCTTTATGTCAAGCGGTCTCTTTATTAAAAATACGGTAAATAAATATAATTATCCCGCTTGTTGAGATAGCGGCTATGAACAGGGTAACGACGATAGCTATATTACCTAAAAGAGCGGGCTTAATTACCAGAATTGCACCTAAGAAAAGCATCATCATGCCTGATATTAATTTTAGGATTTGTCCTTGTTGCTGTGTCAATTTCTTCTGTCCTAATGTACAGGTAAGTATTAACAAAATTAATAATAATGGAATGACATAGACTACATTATATAGGATTAGATACATGTAGTGCTGCAAAGATGGTAATTGCTCCAAGGTCAACACGCGCGTTTATATCATAGGGAAACCCGGCGTGCAAAATAATTCATATATATTAGCCATTACCCCTAATGTAATAGCAGCTAATACTATTGACGAAAAAGACCCGCTTTTTATTGTGTTTCTCATGCGCTCAAACAATTTAGGCTTTGCCTGCTCTGAGATAGTTAAGGATACGCCTTTTTTAAAAAAGAAAAAATCTTTTATATTAATAAGAATATAAATATTCCCCCAACAAGCAGCATCTTTTTTCGTGAACCGGTACGTATCAATAGGCTCAATAGGATAAGCAGAACAAAAAAAGCACACGGATTAAACGTGTCAAAACCCCCTATAAGCAAAGTGAATGTTGGAAGTGAGACCTTGGAAGGTTCAAGGCTGCCGAAAAAGGGAATGGTAACTGATTGTGGTTTCTCGGGTAACACAACTTTTTTTCTGGTATATATACACGCAAAGGAACTATTGTCTTTGCCATAGGGTCATAACATTTATTCTCAAGGCAATATTTTACTTTGCCCTTAATCTCTTGAATAAAAGAATTATTATACCTTATCCATAATTTATCATCGATAAAAACGCATGGCACAATCGGCTGTTTTAAGTGATATGTTTGCGCAATCAGGGAAAAGAACGCTGAGTTTTCTTTATTAGAGAAAGTTTCATAAGATTTAATCTCAAGCTGAGGATATTCCTGTTGCAAATTATTCAAAAAAGCTTTTTGCTGTTTACAGCTGGAGCAACCTTTACCCTAAAAAAAATACTTTAACCTTTTCCCCCTTTACCCTTTATCCTTTTTAGCCCTTAAGTTACAAAGATAAGACTTGACCCCTTTATC
>CAZGAS010000091.1:0-3091 GCA_964523875.1 uncultured Planctomycetia bacterium
AAATGGAGCGGGTGATCGGGTTCGAACCGACGACAATCACGTTGGCAACGTGATGCTCTACCAACTGAGCTACACCCGCTTGAATTATCAAATAACACTTATATGCTTAACCGGCAAAGTAGAACGGCTTGTCATGCACCCGAAAATTTGTCCTAAACCACTCGTTACTTCGCAACTCAGGTTCAAGGCATGTACCACCTAAAGGCAAATTCGAATGGTACATGGTGCGGATGGAGGGAGTTGAACCCCCACGAGTTACCCCACTAGTTCCTAAGACTAGCGCGTCTGCCAATTCCGCCACATCCGCGTTAAAAGTAGTTATAAATATTCTTTTACAGGCATCCTTAGCAAAACTTAAAGCCTGCTTATTTGTGTATGGTACCCGCACAAGGACTTGAACCTTGGACCTTGTCCTTAAGAGGGACCTGCTCTACCAACTGAGCTATGCGGGCACATTTGTATAAACGGCTTTTTATATTAACATAAAAACATATCTTATGTCAATTATAAATCATTCGCCTTAAAGCCTTCTAAATCGTCTATAATAGGTATCTTCTCAAAAGAGGTATTTTTCGCGCTTTATTATGTCAAGCATGGGGATATCTTATGTTACTGCGCTCAGATATCTCGTTAAAAATATAATTATTCTTTATTTATATTCTTATCAATATATTGAATAAGCTCTTCCGTATTTACCGGTGGAGCTTCGCAAGAGTTTTCATAATTCCTTCGTAGCCGCACTGGATTATAAATAATCATCGGCGTAGAAGAATGGCGCGCCCAGTAGGAATCGAACCTACAACCTTCAGATTCGAAGTCTGCCACTCTATCCAATTGAGCTATGGGCGCGTTTAAAACTTAGCAGTATAAAAATAGGGATATATACTGCCAAGACTACACAGTACACACCCCTATCATGCTTCAGGCCTAATCAGCCTTCCACCATCTCTTCGGAAACTTTTTCTTCAAGATTTTATCACCTTCGCCTATAGGCTCAAGCCCTGCTGCGCGCATATCTGCATCCACCATTATCTTCGTAAGGCCATCTATGCCTATTAAAGGCTTCCACTGAAGCTTCTTTCTTGCCTTTTTACAATCCGCTACAAGGTGCTCTACTTCAGTAGGTCTGAAATATTTTTTATCTATCTTTACATATTTTTTATAATCTAAGCCAGCATATTTAAACGCAATCCTTACAAATTTCTCTACTGAATGCGTGGTGCCTGTACCGATAACAAAATCCTCTGGCTTCTTTTGCTGTAGTATTTTCCACATAATCTCTACGTATTCAGGGGCGTAACCCCAATCCCTTTTTGCTGTAATCTTACCTAGATAAAGAGCCTTTTGTTTTCCCGCTATAATATTCGCTACAGCCTTTGTAATCTTTTTTGTAACGAAGGTCTCACCGCGCCTGGCTGATTCATGATTGAACAAGATACCATTGCACGCGAAAAGATTATAGCCATCCCTGTAGTTTCGGGCCATCCAGTAACCATAGACCTTAGAGACCGCGTACGGGCTCCTTGGATGAAAAGGTGTTAATTCATTTTGCGGGGGCAAGGTAGCGCCAAACATCTCGCTGCTTGATGCCTGATAAAACCTTATTTTCCGGTTACTTCGCTTTATAGCCTCTAGAATCCTTCCTGTACCAAGGCCTGTAACATCTCCTGTGTACTCAGGGATATCAAAACTTACCCTAACATGACTCTGCGCGCCCAGGTGGTAGACTTCATCAGGCCCTATATTATAAATAATGTGGGCTATCTGTTCTGAGTTCGCGAGATCGCCATAATAAAGAAAAAGACGCGCTTTTGGATTATGCGAATCCATGTATATATGGTCTATTCTCTGCCTGTTCAGGTTGCTTGACCTTCTTACAAGGCCGTGCACTTCGTATCCTTTTGACAAAAGAAACTCAGCCAGATAACTGCCATCCTGCCCTGTTATACCTGTTATAAATGCTTTTTTTGCCATAATCTTTATTCAACCTATATTAATCTAAAACTATTAAGAATAGCGGCCATCTATCTTATTATAAGTTTGTTTATCTTGTCAGCTAAGGCCTTTAACTCATCCTTCTCTCTAAGTTGTATGGGCCCGCTCTTTGTACCCTCTATCCTATCGTTAAGCTCTTTTTCCAATCTGTAAAGAGGGCCCGCTATACGGTGAGATAATTCCAGCGCCATAAACCATATAACAAATAACGCGACAGGCAAAGCGATAAGAATAATAAGATTAACCTTTCTCGCGACCGGAACCAGGTTGTATGCTATGGCCTCCGGGATACCCAGCTGCCATGCAAGCATGTTAAATATAAGATAATAGAGACATACAGCGATTATAGCTGTAGGTAACACAGTAGCTACAAAAACAAGTATCAAGGTCTTGTTCTGTAAGGCTGTTCCTATGAACTTTGCTTTTCTCTTATTTAGATTCATCTTTATACCCCACTTTTAGTTCATCATAATGGGCCTCCGCGGTACTACGCGTATTATCGGTATCTGTCATAATAGCGATAGCGCCTACCTTGCCCGGTTCTCTACCAAAAGCTTTTTTATAATCCTCATAAATATTTCTCTTCTCCTTTATCCATTTATTTATACTTTGACTACCGGACTCAATAACAATAATCTTTATATTTTTTGAATACGGGCTCTCCTTGATAGTCCCTACAGGAAGTGCCCTGTCCCATACGTATTCCAAGCTCTTAGTAAGGTTAAACGAAAGTTTTGGGAATATTACATAAAGCCTGGCAGCGTAGTCATCTTGTTCAATCCATCCGCTGCCCTTGCTTCCAATGCTTCCTTTCTTTGGAAATTTTATAACCTTCCATTTCCAGCTTATCATTGGAGACTGTTTTGGATCAAATCTGATTTGATAGAATATACCGGAAGCGGTGTTATCGCTGTAGGCCGCAAGATAGCTATCACTCTTATTGGCCTTTACAGAATAGAGTACTCTGCCTTTAAATATTTTTTCCTGCCATTCATCTAAGGCATTCTTTTCTTTAAAGGGAAATTTTTTAGGTAATTGTGCGGACAGGGCAAAAGTATTGCCTGTTACGAATATAATGATATTTAGAATTAATAAT
>CAZGAS010000092.1:0-3085 GCA_964523875.1 uncultured Planctomycetia bacterium
CTGCTATATCTTAATTTTACTAAAAACTGGTCTTGACAATGGGGAGTGGTATAAAATTCCTCATTAATCTGATCCTGCATCATTGTTTTTATATCTTTATGTATTTTTGCATGAATTTCCTCCCAGAAGATTTCATGATAAAAATGCTGGACATTTTTCCATTCTGTGGTACTATTTTCATTAAAGCTTAATTGCTTCATGGGTACACCTCCTTGTTTTCGTTGTGGTTAATTTGGAGCTGTACCCTTTTTAATTCAAATCAAGCTAAAATTCAAGTAAAAACTTTAAATCTTACCACCAAAGAACACACTTTATTATACATCCACGTTCTTGATATTTGGTCTGATTTTTGTTGACTAAATAATTAAGATATCCTACAATATTATTTATGAACTCCCTTGCCAAAAAAGTCTGCTTTACCTTTGATGATGGTCCTAATGGAGAATATACTCTCCAGATTCTAGATATTCTTGAAAGATATAAGAAAAAGGCGTTATTCTTTTTTCCTGCAAAGAATGTAGAGCGCCAGCCGGATATAGCCCTTAGCGTGCAGGCGCAAGGGCATCTAATAGGTAATCATACTTATGACCATCCCCATTTAAATACACTTAACAAAGAAGATGTGTTATCCCAGATAGAAAGGTCTGAGGAGATTTTTCTATCTGTATTAGGCATCAAACCTGAATACTTTCGCCCGCCTTATGGGGAATATAATCAGACTGTAGAGTATGTAATAAAGGAAAAGGGGTATCAGCTTGTTTTATGGGACATGGCCTGTTATGCCATGGATTGGGAAAGCCCCCCCCTGTTGAGGCGATAGTGGATATAATAATCAATAGGGCAAGCGATGGGTCAATAATACTTCTTCATGATGGCCGCAATACGAGTATCGGCGCGCCCAGAGATAATACAGTAAGCGCTCTTAAGGATGTAATGCCCTTGCTCGAGGAAAACGGGTTTGAGGCAGTAACAATAGATAGGTTATACAAAAATCCGAAACCGCTATTGTAGAATTTGGTTTCAGAGAGGTTGCCTACAAGCCGATGAAGGTCTTATGCTGTCTGAAAAAATAGTCACCCTGTTGCTTTTGCTGCTTATATCCATCTTTACCACGCTATCCTTCCATAATAAATCGTGCCAGAAGAGTATATACCTTAGCCATGAAGAATCACTAACATTAACGCTTGCCCAGCAGGCTATCAAAACACTAAAAAGAGTTGACATAAATAACGCCAGCAGATACACCTTAACAAAGCTTCCTGGCATAGGCCCGAAATCAGCGGAGAGGATTATAGCTTATCGGAGCAGCCATAATGGTTTTGCTTCAAAAGAAGAACTCCTTAATATCAAGGGCATAGGCGCGAAAAAGTATGGGGCAATAAAGGACAGGGTAGAAGTAGATGTTCCAGAATAAGACTTATTTAAAAAGACGGCCCCTTCTGGTGGCCTTTCTATTATTCGGTATTGGCATAATATTCGCGGAAAAGATAAGTGTTCCATTTAGCGCAGTGCTGGTTTTAATCTTTGTATTTTCAGCACTTCTCTGCCTGGCGCTTTTTAAGGGTGGAACCCCTTTTTTTATTTTATCAGGCCTTCTTATATTCATTCTCGGTATAGCAAGTTATATTAATTTTAATACCCTACCCAAGGACCATATATCCTATCTTTTAAAGCCGGATATTAAAGGTACGCAATATTATATTCGAGGCAGGATAAAGTCAGAACCAATATATAAATGGCAGAGATGGTCCAAGAGAAGGTGCGGGTTTACTTTTCAGGCCATGGCTTTTAAGCAGGGCAACGCATGGTTAAAATTAAGCGGCCTTTCAAAAGCAGAGATAGATGATAATGAGCTGGATTATCATTATGGAGATGATATTGTTGTTTTTGCGACGCTGAAGGGCCCTGTCAATTTCTCAAATAAGAGTAATTTTGATTACGTGAAATACCTTAAAACGAAAGGTGTCCATGTTCTTATTGATATAAAAAATGATGACGATATTGTGGCTCTTAAAAATAACGCGAGATTTTCGATAAGGGCCCCCATATACAATATAAGGCGTATTATAGAAAAGCGGCTTAAATTTTACCTGCCATATCCTGACAATACGTTAATCAGCGCCATGCTTCTCGCGAGCCGCCATTCCATGCCTAAACGTTTAAGAGAACTTTTTGTGAAAACAGGTTCAGTGCACGTACTCTCAGTAAGCGGCCTGCACGTCGCGATAATCTCAGCGATAATCTTTTTTATACTTAAGGTGTGCTGTTTATCACGAAAGATATCTGCTATTATTGTTATTCTCTTTCTCGCTATATATGTTATTATTGCGCAGGAGCGGGCCCCTATCTTAAGGGCATCTATAATGATAACCATATATCTTCTTTCATATATTATTGAGAGAGATTTTGACATATATACAGCGCTTGCCTTGTCAGGTATAATCATACTTCTGATAAATCCCATGCAGATATTTACAGCGGGATTTGTTCTCTCTTTCGCGTGTGTATTCTCGCTTGTATATCTTACTCCGAAACTTGACGCGATATTTACGCGGCGCAAAAAAGAAAAAGTAACCCCTAATCTAAGTGGACACCTATCGCGCTTCGCGCAATATATAAAAAGGCTCTTATCAGCGTCATCAGCTGTTTTTATTGGTGTTTGGCCGATTACCGCTATTTACTTTAATATTATATCACCTATCAGTATAGCGGCGAATATTTTTATTGTTCCGCTTTTGGGGGTTATCCTCTGTTTGGGTATTATGCTCGCGAGCGTACCTATTCTCCTAAAACCCGTAGCTGTTACGATTGCGTATATTTTACACCTTCTCCTTGTGGCTGTTTTAAGAGTTCTCGCCGCTTTAGGAAGTGTACCTTTCTCGTATTTTTACATTTCTGGTATAAGCCTATATGTTATAATATTATATTATATGCTAGTTTATATTGTGGTTAGGTTATTTTTAGACCGCAATATGGTGTATAAGTAACGATAAGTATTTTAAATTACTTTTAAAAATGTTTTAAATTTAGCTGTTGATAGCTTGTCAAGATGTCCCCTGTTAATAGCAAGTGATCTGTCCCCTCT
>CAZGAS010000093.1:0-3012 GCA_964523875.1 uncultured Planctomycetia bacterium
AGAATAGGACATTTCTAAAACGTTATAATAGGACATTATCACATCTGGATGACAGTCAAAATTGAACGGAAAAATCCAGGCGGAAAGCTGGTTTGAAGATTAAGCTGAATAGCGTGGCTTTTCTAGTTTAGTTCTAATTTGGGATGATGCGATTAAAGAATTGCCTGATAAGCTTAAAACATGATCTGAGATTTCGTACATAAGGCTCTGAAGCATAGCAAAGACAGCGTAATCTGAGGGGTTATTTACCTTGATATATTGAGTTATCATGCCAATTCTTTCTATCAGGACATTATGCAAAATATTAACATCCTTAAGTTGTTTAATCTGCCTCGCGATAACAGCGGGGTTACTAGCAATATTCAATAATATATAATATTTTATAAGTAACGCTAAGACAGGTACTTCCTTATCAACAATAATGCCCTTAGCGCTCCATCTGCTTAAAACCTCATCTGTTGCTTCCACTACTATCTTAGCTGATGGTTCTTTATATAATGTGGGTTTGTTTACAGACTTTTCAAGTAAATATTTGCTCTTCAGCACACCTAAAACCTCAAAAAGAGATGCCTGGTCATTATTCGCGAGGCTGATAATATCTGACCTGTGTATCCTATTTATCCAGAGTATCTCTACTGCTGATGATATCTGAGAGACTATATCAGTCCAATACAGGGTATGCATCTGCTTGCTCTCTTTTATAACAGCCGCGCCCACTGTTAACTTCAATTCTGGATAAACCAAGTAATTATGCGCGTGATCAATATCAGGCTCGTTACGCACATCATTGGCATATCTATAAACCTTAATCTTGTCATCAATCCGCGGGAGATAATGATCTTTCAACATGCGAAACGCCACCTCTCTCAGGATCATATCTTTTACAGGAACCATGTCATCAGATGCAAACTCAACAACATTGTATTGCTCAAGCAGGCTTATCATCCTGTCTATCGAAACTTGGCGTGACTTGCCATTTAACAAATCGATTGCTACCTTATTGTATGCGCGGTCATTACGCCGCAGTGAAGATTCCCTGATCCTGCCGAAACCCGTATTTCCTGAAAAAGATGGCCTGATATCAGCAAAAGCAAGCTGAAAAAGAACCGCTATGAGCAAAAATGTCCTGAATAATTTCATGATAGTACCTATAATATCCGCTGATTGGAAGGTAGAGCTACCTTACTCCTTTATACTTGTTTTATATAGTATAAGTATATCACATTTTATAATATAGTCAAGGGCTATGGTGGAAAGAATCTTGAATATATCTATATGCAATATATTGCAAGATAATGAGTTAGAATAAATTCATCTGCAAACAGACTGTACTTTTACCCTTTTTTGCAGAACCAATTATCTGAAGACGTTTTCCTGACAAGGCTGATTTTTTTAACTTTTTTTGTTTTTTTGAAAGCAACCGATTGTCTTAGAACATCGTCTCAGTGAGGTTCCTTGCAAAAAAACCGATTGCCTTATGAGTATAATTTCAGCGGGTTTTTTTAACTTTTTTTGTTTTTTTGAAAGAAAATCATCCTTTCAAGCGTCTAATATAGTAGAGGGGTTAAAATTTCAAGGTATCGCTACAGATTATTTTAGATAGGTACTATAAATGGCTATACCGCAATATTTTTAAAAATATTAAATACAGAAAGGGGGTGAATTATATGGATAGTGGAATCGAGATCAAGGTTGAGCGCATACATCGGCTTGAGACAGACAGCTCTTTAAAGGGCTTTGCTGATATATCTATCAGCGGGTGCTTTATTGTTAAGGGCTTGCGGATCGTTTCAGGTAAGAATGGCCTATTTGTTGGGATGCCGCAGCAGCTTGGCAAAGATGGAAAATGGCATAACAGAGTATCGCTTGTAGATGAGGCCGCGAAAGTGAAGCTTTCTGACCTTATACTTTCCGCGTATGATAATTGAGCCATAATAAGCGGGGCAGTAAGGCTAATACGCTCTTGCTGCCCCGCGAAAGGAGAACAAATGAATAGAAAGGAATTAGGTGCCAAGGCGGAGTCACTCGCGTGCAAATTTCTGGCAAGAAAAGGCCTTCAGGTTATTGAGAGAAATTTCAGATGTAGCGCGGGTGAAATAGATATTATAGCCAAAGACAAAACCTACATTGTTGTTGTTGAGGTCCGGAGTACATCTACCTACTCTTTTCATAACCCGCTCGACTCTTTTACACCTTTAAAGATTGAAAGATTAAAGGTATTGGCACAGATATGGCTAAATTGCCACGGCAAGGATGATGCCTTTATCAGATTTGATATCATAACAGTTGTTTTTCATGCAAAAAATCATAATAAAATTAGTTATTTTAAAGACGCTTTTTAATAAAAAGGGGTGTGTAAATATGCTTGCAAAGAGTCAATCAAGAACCATTTTCGGGGTAACTTCACGTGAAATTGATGTAGAGATCGATATTACTTCAGGCATCAGGTCTTTTGTAATAGTCGGACTCCCTGATACCGCATGCCGGGAATCCGCGAAACGGGTGATGGCAGCGTTAAAAAACTCAGGCTTCAAACTGCCAAGCCTGCGCATTACGGTAAACCTCGCTCCTGCACATTTACGCAAAGAAGGTGCTATGCATGATCTCGCGATTGCTGTTACCATACTCGCCGCCATGGATATAATTGACAAGGGTTGCCTTGAAAATAAGATCTTCTGTGGTGAGCTCTCACTTGACGGAAGCTTAAGGCCCGTAAAGGGCATACTTTGCGTCGCGGATGAACTGCAAAAAGACAAGAGCAAAGAACTCCTTATCCCCTTTCATAATAGATCTGAGGCCTCAGCGGTAGCGGGCCTTCGTTTCGTAGCCGCCTCTTGCCTGCTTGAGGTTATAGGGTATCTGACTAAAGGGACCAAGCCTCTTGATAATAGAGCTTATAAAAACAAAAAGGCTCACCTGAGTATTGATTGCCACGATTATTCCGATATAAAAGGTAATTATAATGCTAAAAGAGCGATTGAGATAGCAGTAGCTGGCGGACATAACATCTTA
>CAZGAS010000094.1:0-2914 GCA_964523875.1 uncultured Planctomycetia bacterium
TTAAATCAAGGAGAAAAAAAGATGTCTGATACAAATAAAGGCATGGTGAACAGGCTCTCACTTGTACCTGCAGGTTTAAGATATAAGCTTATGATAGTATTTGCCCTGATGTCTGTTATCCCGCTTATGATATGTGTGTATATTGCGACCAACTTTGTCTTCCCGCATGTAGGCATGGTTAATTCTCTTGGCCTGGTAATAGCTATTACCATTTTTATAGCGCTTCTTGGATTTGTGCTGGCTAAAAAGATGATAGAGCCTATCGTAGATCTGGCCATAGAGGCGAAACTTATCGCAGGTGGTGACTTTGAGCGTTCAATAGAGATTGAGGAAGAGGGCGAGGCAAGGGACCTTGCTACCTCTCTTAATTCCATGTCAGATACCATAAGAGCGAACCTGAGCGAAATAAGGGACTATGGTGAAAAGACCAGAAAGATAAACGCGGAGATCCATAAAAAGGTTATGGTCCTTTCGGGCCTGCTTCAGATAGGCAACCTGATATCAGCAGGTACGGATCTAAAGCTTGTACTTGATATACTGGTCGAGAAGATATCGCTTCTGGATAACGAAAACCCCGCGGGGGTTATGCTGATAGATAGTGACCGGGAGAACATGATTCCCTTCTCAGTAATAAATTTTGATAACCTCGAAACCCTTAAACTTCCTGTAAGTCTAAAGCGCGGGCTCCTCGCGCGCTTAAGGACAGAGATCCATGATATTGTAATTGATAAGAGCCTTGATAAAGAAGACGAGGCCGCCACAGCCTTTAAACAGCTTTACGCGTTCAAAAATTGCATTATTGTTCCTGTAGTTGTTCGCGGTAAACTTGAGGGTATAATTTTTCTTGGCAATAGCGAGGATAATTTTGAGTATAAAAAAGATGATATAGACCTTTTGCATGTTTTTTGCAAACAAGTGGCTATTGCTGTTGAAAACGACGCGCTTACCAAGAAGACCGAGGAGCTCGAGGTCAAGGAT
The DNA here is from genome assembly GCA_964523875.1 of uncultured Planctomycetia bacterium. Lineage (GTDB taxonomy): Bacteria > Omnitrophota > Gorgyraeia > JABMRG01 > JABMRG01 > JAUVHV01. The sequence continues at coordinate 979 of CAZGAS010000094.1, forward strand.
GAGCTTACCCAATTGTATAATGCCAAGTTTATAAAGGAGTACCTTGAAGAAGAGGTAAAGAGGGGGATGATTTACCAGCGGCCCTGCGCGTTCATTCTTCTTAATATAGACGATTTTAAACTTTTTTGCGAAAAGCACGGCAGGATGGCAGGTGAATCGGCTTTAAGGAAAATAGCAAAATTTATCAAGGGTGAGCTTAGCCCTGTTGACAAGGCCGGTCGCTTTGGTGACAATGAATTCGCGTTAGTGCTTCCTGAGCGGAATAAGAAGGAAGCGAAAAATATCGCGGATGAAATGAGACAAAAGATAGCGGAACTTAACGTGCTGCCCCATTTGAAGGATGGCGAAACGTTTCTTACCGTAAGCGCGAGCTTGTCTGAGAATCCAATAGATGGAGTTTCAGGTAAAGAGCTTACAGATAAGGCAAAGAGTCTTCTTCAGCAGGCAAAAGAAGAAGGAAAAAATACAGTAAAGGCATAGCGTTTATGATATCACCACCAAAAAGGCTCGTATCAAAACACCTGGGTGAACTTCTTTTAGAGAAAAAGATAATAAATGAGCGCCAACTCCAAAAAGCCCTCGCTATCCAAAAGGAAAAAGGCGGCCTTCTCGGAAGCATATTGGTGCTTTTAGGTTATGCCGCGGAAGACCAGATAGCCCAGTCTCTTACCACACAATTCGGTTATCCATATTTACCTCTCGCAAATTATGAGATAGACATGAATATAGTAAAATTGGTACCGGAGAATGTGGCTTTACAGTATAACCTTATAGTAATAGACAAGATCGGCAACTCGCTGACTGTAGCCATGTCTGACCCGCTTAATATTCACGCGATAGAGGATGTGGAACTTATCACAAACTGCAAGGTTCAGGTATTTGTAAGCACTCAAACCGATATCAAAGAATCGATTAAACGCTACTATGGTTCTGTCTCTAAAGGATAGGGTAACTAGCAAGCTCTTAGAAAGCAGGATCATCAGTCAGGACCAGCTTGATAAGGCCCTGCTTTTCCAGAGGGAAAAAGGCGGGAAGCTCAGCCAGATACTTATAGACCTCGGATTTGTTAAGCAGGAAGAGTTGCTTATCACCTTAAGCCAGGACCTTAATATTCCCCTTATAAATCTCAATAAGTACAACGCGGATCCCACAGTTATTGAGATAGTACCCAGAGAAATCGCGCGTCATTATCATATACTTCCTTTATCCAAAATCGGGCTCACCATAACAATCGCTGTCTCTGACCCCTTAAACATATTCGCGATAGATGATATAAAGTCACTTACAGGTTTTGACGTAAGGCTCGTACTTACGGATAGCGAGTCTATAAACGCGGCTATTGAACAGCACTATAGCAAACATACACATAATCAGATAGAGACTGTTGTAAAACGGATGGAGGCGCCCGAGGTCCTCGTAACGGCACAGGATATTAACGATTTAAATCCTGAGAAGCTCGTTAAGCTTACCCAGAAGATGCCTATCGTAAGGGCTACAAACGTAATACTCTCTGAAGCGGTGCAGCTAAAAGCCAGTGATATTCTTATAGAGCCTATGGATGGCGAGACCAGGATAAGATTTCGCATAGACGGGCTGCTTCAGGTCGCGCGCCTGATTCCAAAGACGCTCCATGAAGCTGTGGTATCCAGGATCAAGGTAATGTCAGAGCTTAATATAGCTGAAAGGCGCCTTCCACAGGATGGCAGGTTTAAGCTTAAGATAAGAAACAGGTTTGTCGATTTTAGGATCTCTGTACTTCCCTCGAGCTTTGGAGAAAAGGTGGGTATAAGGGTATTGGATCAGGCCAATATTACGCTCAATGTCGAAAAGCTCGGGTTTACAGGAGGTTCCTTAGAGATCCTCAAGTTAAACTCTTTAAAACCTCATGGTATGATTTTAGCCTGCGGCCCTACAGGTAGTGGAAAGACAACGACAT
>CAZGAS010000095.1:0-2810 GCA_964523875.1 uncultured Planctomycetia bacterium
ATAGGTGCCTTTGCCTCAAGGGCAGGCTTAGGCAGCGCTTCTTGTTTAAACTCAAACTCATACACCCTTATCCCGCCTGATATTACCTTGCCTTTTCCATCTTTAAATGTCTCATCATCTGCAACATAAACCCTGCTACCTGATACTGCTAAGCCGTAAGACACGAAACCTTCTATATTAAAGCCTTCCATCTCTTTGCCTGTATCTTTATCAAAGGTTCTTACTTTCTGATTGTTTATATCTGATACATAAAGGATATTACCTGATACTGCTAAAGCGTAAGGCTTAAAACCTGATATATCAAAGCCCTCTATCTCTTCTCCTTTATCTTTGTTAAAGGCTCTTACTTTCTTATTGATCCAATCAGATACATAGAGGATATCACCTGATATTGCTAAAGTACGAGGTGTAAAATCTTTTATATCAAAGTCCTCTACCTCTTCTCCTGTATCTTTGTTAAAGGCTCTTACTTTGTTATTGCTTACATCTGATACATAAAGCACACCATCTGATACTGCTAAGCCGTAAGGCAAAAAACCTCTTATATTAAAACTTTTTTCCTCTTTGCCGGTATCTTTATCAAAGGCTCTTACTTTGTTATTGTTCCAATCAGATGCATAAAGCATATCACCTGATATTGCTAAAGCGTAAGGCAAAAAACCTCCTATATTAAAACCCTCTACCTCTTCTCCTGTATCTTTGTTAAAGGCTCTTACTTTCTGATTGGTTACATCTGATACATAAAGAATGCCTGTTTCATCATCTATAATAGTAGACCTGATATCTGTGCCTAATATGCCTTTGCCGAATATCTCAACAAGCTTCGCATTGACAGGTTTCGTTGCTTTAAGGGCAGGCCTTGGTGGTAAAAACCGTGCTGATCCTCCTTGCACTAGGTTAGGTACTTCTGTTAAATTTAATATCAAGGGATCAAGCTCTATCTTAAACCATATGCTAAGCTCTTTCTTATCTCTTATCTCATAGCCTGAGGAGGCCTTATCAAGGCTTAAGAACTCAGAACGTGCCTTTGCAAATGCCCTGTCCTGTTCTTTGGAGAATTTCGTATCAAAGGTTATCTTCTGCTGCGGCTCAAAACTAAACAGGTCAATAAGGTATTCCTCCTCATCAAGGGAGAGCTGTTTATTAATAACAGCATTTATCGCAAGTTCTCCTTTATCAGTTATGACTATTGATATCTCAATACCTGATATCTCATCAGCCTGTTTTACTATAGCTGTTATACGCTCATTAAGCAGAGAGATAGCCTCTTCTATGCTGTTTTTATTATCCTCATCTTCGGCGTCATCACTTAAACCTATAAGCTCAGACTCATTCTGCATAAGCTCACTCTCAATCTCCTGAAATGTTCCTGGCTCGTTCCTGTCTTTTATCGCGGTATTAAGATTATAAAGCTTGAGCACTGCTATGAGTTGGCGTAAAAATACTGTGGAATTTAACTTGGCAGCATTGGCATCTTTTAAAATAGCCTTAAGTCTGGAATTAATTGTTTTATAAGACTGGGATTTTGGATCGTTGCTTGCTATGCTTTCGTTTAGCTCTTTTATAATATTACCCTCGAGTCTATATCCTGAGCGTGACTTAAAGTTATCTGTAGTCATTAGGTTCCGAGGTTTAAAATCGAGCATAGAAAGAAGAGAGTCTATGCTGAATTCATCTCCACCTGGCTCTACTGCAACCCTGATTGCTCCTTCTATTTTATCTAGCATGCTATATGCCTCTTCACCTGCTGATATAATCTGCGTAAGAATAGCCTTTGGATTGGGCGTCTTTTCTTTCTTTGCTCTTTCAAATCCTATCTTATTGCCTTCACGCCTTATGCGAACTCTGTCGCCTTTATGTATGTTGCCTTTGGCGTAGAAAAGGCTTAAAGGGTCGGTTAAAAACTCTTTACCCTGGCCTTCAATACCGCGGGCTCCGGCGGTTTTTGAAAAACCTTTTTCCATGATAAACTCAACAACCGGGCTTATGCTAATATCGCTGAATGTTGTCGCATTAAAATCGTTCGCACCCGTTAACAGGATACTCCCATTATAATGGCTCAAGGAATAGTCCCCTTTTCTTGAGTGTGTCTGTATCTGATCCAAGACAGATAGATCCTGATCTAAAACAAATAGATATCCTCTCGTATCCACAACTATCCATCTTTTGTTATAATTCACTATGCCTGTCAGACTTAAGGTTCCAATATCCTGTTCTGCCGCACTGTTTGCTATCTTACCTTCTTTATCCAGTTCATAGATCGTCTTAAGTTGAGTATTGTAAAAATATATACTGCCGTTTTTGGCAAAGTAAAACCGCATATTATCATTACCTATATTAGGCACTTTTTGAAGATCTATTGTCTTTACCATTGGCCTGGTTGAAGAATCTACCGGAAGCTCTGCTAACAACTGCATCCTATTATCAAGCATATAAAGCGACTGCTCTGTCCTGTCTAAGAGGTATATATTATTACGCTCATCCAGTATAACATCTGATACCTCCGTAACAACGCCTCCAAGGGGATCTGATTCCTTTACAAGCTTTCCGAACTTGTTGTATTTCTCTATTGTCTTGTTCTTCTTGTTGTATATATAGATAAAACCGAGTTTATCGACGCATATCCTGTCAAGGTATCGGGTAGGGGCTGCTTCATCATTGGTTTCAATGAAGCCCAATGGTCTCCCTGCGGTCAATTGTATCATATTCATGGACTTTTCTTGCATATCAAAGGCTCTTACTTTGTTATTGGTCCAATCAGATACATAAAGAATATTACCTGATATTGCTAAGCCATAAGGCTCAAAACC
>CAZGAS010000096.1:0-2746 GCA_964523875.1 uncultured Planctomycetia bacterium
CATTAATCGGAAATTATAATTGTCGCCAACCGGTAATTATAATTGTCGCATAACAAATATACCAGTAAAGAGTAAAGATTGTGATTATTGCGCCTATAGAGAGGCGGTAGAGGGGGTTTTGTAGTATAATATTATGGTGTTAGGTGTTTTACCATAAAGGGAATGTAAAACAACGACCGAGTACGAAATGTCCGAGGAAGCATGCCCTGAGCTTGTTAAAGGGTGCCGAGAGCTCCGCGAACGGCCTGGCAAGAACCCTTCCGCGGATAATAATGCGAAAAAACTTGAATATATATAGTTTTATGTTATAATAACGAGTAAGTATAATACAAAACAATGAAACCCCTGGCAAAATAGCTAGGGGTTTATTTTTTTATGGCAAAGATACTTAGAAAAACACTAATATTACTGATTATTGCGTGCTTTTTCACGCAAGGCGCTGGTATAAGCTATGCCTTGAGACCTATGACCGCATCTAACGCAATAAGTAAACCGGTTCTAAATAATAATTTCGTCTTTCCTGCGGCTTTCAGCGGAACAGAGAAAGCAAGGCATGCAAAGATTGCTCAAACAATTAAAACTCTCTTCGATGAACTATTAATTATCGCAGATAAATCAAAAAGTCTTTGCAGTCAAATCTCACAACAGCTTGAAATGGTGATAGATTTATCAAATAACCCGGTAACTCTACATAGCGGTGAGGTAATCAAAGAATTAAAGATATATGGCAATAGAGAATGGCCCACTTTTTATGTCCCCTCAAAAAAGAGTTATGTTACCATAAATATGAATCAACATCAAGAAGCATATGCATGCTACCAGGGGCTTTTTGACCTGTTAAAAGGCAATGAACTTGAGCAAAATGACGATGACGCAGCTGGATTACCTGTTAAGCAGGATACCGAATGGGACAACTGGCATAATGATAATGATTCAATACCTCCTGACGGTTACGAAGTATACGAAAAGGTTATAGATAAATACGTAACAAAATACACTCTTGCGGCCATAAAAGAGATATCCTCATTTTCTTCAAAAAAGGTGATAAATATCTTTGACCTATTCGGGGGCACAGGAAGGCTTTTTTGCGCTATTGATCGATCTTTAAGAAAAACCCCTGATAAATATCTACCTAAAACAAAAGAAGTAAAATATTTTCTTGTTGAGCGTAATCCAAGGCTAGTTACTATTGCCAGATACATGCTTGCTCATACTAATGCAAATATATATAAACTCGATCTGCTGAAATGTAAAGACCTGGAAAGGGAAATGAACGAAAAAGCAGATATAGTGATACTGGAAGGAGCCATAACAAGGCAGGTTGTAGGCACAAAGGAAGATGCTTTACATATAATTCAAGAAGTCAATAAAGTATTATCTCCTGGGGGATTCTGCATTGTAACCGGATATACAGGCATATGGCTAAAATCAACTGACTTTCAAAAGGCTGGATTTGATGCCATTAATATAAGCATTCCCCATAATACGCTTAACTGCGCAAAAATAAGTCAGCTCTATATACTACGCAAACCCTGCTTAATTGCCAAACCTGCCAAAAACCTGCCAGTAACTAATGTCATGAAACAATTAATATGCACTGTTATCAGCTCTGCCGCCTAATTTACCCCTTGCCCCCCCAATCCACGCTAAAATACCCTTATATAGCTATAGATGTAGTCTTTGAACTGCTTAAGTCTTTAGAGGCTTAGCAGAAGGAGAAAGGGACTGCCTACCCCGTAACAAATTTTGCTTGTTTACGTTGGCTTATAAATTTGGTACAGGGTCATTCCGGACACACTGTCATCCTGAACACTTGTGGTAAGCAACCGCAGGGAGTGCTGAGCGAAGTCAAAGGATGTAAACCGGAGGCAAGTTTTGGCTTTGGGAAATGACATACGAAAATCTTACGATAATGTCTGGCTAAGGACAGATTTCTTAAAATAAGAAATTCTTATTTTCCTACTTGACAACTTTCCAACTATAGTGTATATTTATAGTGGAGGTGATAAAGATGACTATCATAATGAAAACAAAAAATCAGATTACCATACCTAAAAAGATAACAAATGTTTTAGGCTTGCATGAAGGGGATATGTTCAAAATAGTAGTATCCGGCAATAGCATACAGCTTATTCCATTAGAGGTATCTGAACGTGTATTCAGTAAAGATGAATATATAAAGCTGGAAGCCCTTGCAAAGAAAGAACATGGCAAGGAGAAAAAGGTAACTGATAAATTCATCAAAAAATTGGAAAAGACCAGCTAAGAATATGCCACTATTTCTTTATTATAGACCATCGTTTACAAGGAGCTTAAAACGTCTGGGAGTTGAACAAAAAAGAATAGTAGCTGCGATATTAAGGTGTCTAAAAGCCTATTATGAGAGTAATTGCAACATTAACGTGGCCAAAGAGATAAATTCAGGCTTCTTCTATAAACAGCTTCAAAAGCCATATTATGAGGTTGGGGTAGAGTCTGATATTCGCATAGTGCTAAGGAGAGAGAAACAAAAGTGCATTGCGATACTCGCTGGCAATCATGACCAAATAAGGCAGTTTCTTGCCAAGACTTAATACTTGTGCAACCCCACATTCCCCTTAAAAATCCCCCAAATCCGCACTAAAATATCCCTATATAGCTATAGATGTAGTCTTATTGTAGTTTTACCGGCAAACGGATGTGAATAGGCGGCGAGTTTAGGGTAAGGGGACTGTCCCAACGATATTGCTAGTGACCTAGGTGGGAC
>CAZGAS010000097.1:0-2654 GCA_964523875.1 uncultured Planctomycetia bacterium
TCAAAGCGGCTTTCACAGTCTCCTCAGGGGCCCATTTTTTAAGAGGATTCTTTTCGTAGAAGGCTTCGCAAAGCTGCTCATTTTCTCCGAACTCAGGAATGCCGCTGGTCATATTGCAGAGTTGGCGCAGGGTAATCTTGTCCTCATAAGGTATATCCATGCCCAGATTAAACTTATCCAGCGTATCGTCTAAGCTTACCTTTTGTTCATCGACAAGCTGTAACAGTATTGTAACGACAAAAGTTTTTGTATTGCTACCTACACGGAATTTATTATCAAGCTGCATATTCTCTGCTGTAGCAAGGTCAGAGTCGCCAAATGCCTGTAGCCACCTTCCCTGGCCCGGGATCCATATACCAATAACAGCACCCGGGATATTCTTTATATCCTGGCATTCCGCTAAATCTGCTTTTATTGCCTGTTCAAGCCTGCGCTGAGTATCTTTGCCGAATGAGTTCAATCCGACTTCATTCTGACGGTTGAAGAAAAATAGGCCAAATCCCAGCAGAGCCATTAATACTATAAGCACAGATGCGTTCTTAAAAGTTATTTTCATTTCTGTTCCCTTATTTTCATAAAGCTATTTTAACGCGTATGTGAGGGGTTTTCAAGGGGGATGTGTTTTTGAAGTTTATTGCCTGCCCTAGACTTTACTCGGAACCTGTCGGTTCAGAATGATAAAGTCCGGCATTATTTATGCTGCCAAAAAGTATGAGAGTAGCTTCGATATTTAATAAAAAGATGCCTGTGCCCCTTTGTATTTTAAAGATGCAAAATTTGTACAAAATCCGTGCTTAGGGATGCCCCCTTTAGGAGAGTCCCCTTTATATGTAATCAGGGGAGCTGTATTTGGTGAAGAGCCCCTTATCGCTGTTGATGACCTTGCGTATTGGGATATGGTTTGGATGGACCGCGTTGACAAGCCATTCCCAGGCATGGCCTATCTCATCCGGTTTAAAATACCGTGTTTCAGCCTCAACAAAGATTGAGCCGGCAAGGACCTCACTCATAACCTTGGTCCATGAATGAGCGCCTATTATAGCTATGTACTCAATGCTTTGCATGTACTGTTTAAGGAACTCGAATATCTCCCACTCTGATTTTATATTCGCACCTTTCATCTTGGTAACATCAATAAGAAGCCTGAGCTTGTTATTCGCGTCAATTACAGCCTTTTCAATAAATGGAAGAAATTTTTGCAATTGTTCAGGCGTGAGTTTGTCTGTAATCTCAAATCCAAAGACGTTTCCCTGCCTCTGTTCAAGTGTGTTTATTCCCATAAAATATATCCCCTTATCATTTTTGAAGTTCGACACGTGTTCGTGGCAGGCTTTGCGGGTATTGCTTTTGCAGAAACTTTACAAGCTTCTCGCGCGTTTCGCAGCGAAGGTTCCACGCGGTTGGTGAATCAGCAGCGCTCATAAGGGCGCGCAATTCAACAGTATGTTCGGTAGTATCAGTAACCTGAAGAACATTTACCTCCTTATCCCAGTAAGGGCTCTCATTAAGGATACGTCCAAGTTCCGCGCGGACCTCTTCAACCGGGACTGTATAATCTACATGAATAAATACCGAGCCAAGAATATTTGCTGAAGTCCGTGTCCAATTCTGAAACGGTTTTTCTAAAAAATATGATATAGGCAGTACAAGACGCCTCAAATCCCATATGCGTACTACCACGTAAGTAAGGGTTATCTCTTCTATCCACCCCCATTCGTTTTCAACGACAACCGCGTCGTCAAGGCGTATGGGCTGGGCAAGGGCTATCTGTATACCTGCTATTAAGTTTCCGAGTGTTTTTTGTGCCGCGAAACCAAGCACCACGCCGAGTACCCCGGCGGAGGCCAAAAGGCTGACGCCTATTTGCCGAACCGCGGGAAATGTTATAAGCATAAAAGAGGCAGCTAATATTCCTATCCCCCCGATGATTATATTGGATATAACCCTTGTCTGCGTATAAACCATGCGTGCTCTTAGATTATCACGCGCGTCGAAGTCGTATAGGTTAAGAATTGTTTCACGCGCCATATGAACCGCATTGATAAAAAACCAGCCACAGCCGGCGATTATGTAGAAAGTAAGTGCGTGGATTGCTATAGGGGTTATTTTTTCACCCAGTCGTGTCAAAGGGATGCTGATTAAGATGCAGATGGCGGGGATTAAAAAAAACATCGGTTTTCTGATGTAGGCAAGCTTTACCTTGAATTTTCTTGAGGAAACAAATTTATCCCAACGACTGATAAGAAAGGAAACTACAACGCAGATTATTAATCCGGCCAAAAAAGCCGCTGCGAGAACTACTGCTGTAAAAGTTAAATCACTCATATTTTACCCCTTATTTTATATCGAGATGAAAAATAATGTTTCTTCAGGTCTTTGCCTATAGCTATTTACTTATCATGATAATAAAATGATCTTTCTTGACAGGCGGTGTATCCTTTTCCCACGGTCTTAGGTAATTAAAGGATATGATGGTCTTACCTTGTTTTATGGCCCTGAATACCCAATCCTCTTTACCCGGAGTGCCAATAAGATCAGTTTCTGCCGGTATATAATTAGAATCTATAAGCTTTAGTAGTTTTGTATTAAACGGGCTGGCAATCTCCCATTTATAGCCTGTTGTTGGGTTTGAATCTAAGGCTATTGTAAAATCT
>CAZGAS010000098.1:0-2616 GCA_964523875.1 uncultured Planctomycetia bacterium
AAGGTTCCGCAAGTGGTATCAGGATAATATACGCATACTACGAAAAAGATGATATTATTGAGTTTATAGAAATCTATTACAAGGGCGATAAAAAAAATGAGGCCTGACCCCATTTATTGCACCACTGTTTTTTTAATAAACTAATACAAAGATGCTTGACTATCTAACTAAAATGGTATATACTCCAAATAGGTAAGACTAATATGGAGGATATCTCAAAAAATGAAAACAATAAAAAGATTATTAAATATTAAACTTCCACAGCGTCAATCCGCGTTTTTATGGGGCCCAAGAAAAACAGGAAAGACTACCTACTTAAAGAAGCATTTTCCTAATAGCTTAGTGTATGATTTCTTAAAAACAGATTTTTTTATGGAGGTTGCGAAGAATCCCGCACATTTAAGAGAATTAATACTTGCTAAAGATAAAAAGCTCTTAAGATATCCGATAATACTTGATGAGGTTCAAAAAGTTCCCCAAGTTTTAGATGAAGTACATTGGCTGATAGAAAATAAGGGATTAAGGTTTATTCTCTGCGGGTCAAGCGCTAGAAAATTAAAGAGAGGCCACGCCAATCTTTTAGGAGGAAGAGCCTGGCGGTATGAAATGTTTCCGTTAGTTACGGCGGAGCTTGAAGAGTTGGATCTTTTGCGCATACTAAATCATGGAATGGTGCCAGTCCATTATTTACAAAACCAGGATTATGAGAGGTCATTAAAAGCTTATGTGCAGGATTATTTGAAGGAAGAAATTTTTGCGGAAGGGCTGACGCGAAATATACCGGCATTTTCAAGATTTTTAGATGCGTTTGGTTATTCCCATGGCGAACTTACGAATTATGTTAACATAGCGCGTGATTGTGGTGTAGATTCAAAGACAGTTAAGGAATACTATCAGATACTTATTGATACATTGTTGGCAATTAGAGTAGAACCTTTCAAAAGAAGACAATCAAGGCAGGTTATAACTAAGGCGCCCAAATATTATCTCTTTGATGTAGGCATAGCCGGTTGCTTGACAAAACGACACCTAAGAGAAGAAAAGGGGGAGGAATTTGGTAAAGCTTTTGAACATTTTTTGCTAATGGAAATAGTTGCTTATAGATCTTACAGCGGCAAGGATTTTGATATTAATTTCTGGAGAACAAAATCGGGCTTGGAGGTAGACTTTGTTCTCGGTTCAGGTAAGGTCGCGGTTGAGATAAAAGGATCAAGCAGGGTAGACAGAAAAAATTTAAACGGACTGGCAGCTTTTCATGAGGAATATCTTCCAAAAAGATGCATAGTTATTTGTAATGAAAAAGAGAAAAGGATTCAAAACGAAATAGAGATACTCCCATGGAGAGAATTTTTACACGAATTATGGAAAGGTAGTATTTTATAATGGGGTCAAGTCTTATCTTTGTAACTTAAGGGTTTCTATTTTGTTAAAACTTCAGCATAAAAGAAAGTGATTTTGCCTTATGCTGAATTCATACAAAGATTATGGAGTGGTGAGTTGGACCAGGATCTCACAGGAGGTAAAAATAAAAAGAGATAAAATACCCGATAGAAGGGCGTTGGAAAAGAAGAGTGCTAATCTATCAAAAATGCTGCGGGATAGAAGCGAAATAGATGGATTGAGTAAATAGTTGCAATAGACATTATTACGAACTGTTATACTACTTTTTCTACCAAAGTAGAAAAATCTTGACATAAATTTTGAGTTTGGTATAATATTTAATATATTGGATATGATATAGAGAGGGGCTTTATTATGATAAAGAAAAGGTATCTGGAAAAATTTATTGCAGATGACTTAAAAGAAAAGATGGTTTTTATTGCCGGCCCAAGACAGGTAGGCAAAACTACCCTTAGTTTAAGTATAGGAGACAAGGCTTATAAGAATGATTATGCGTATCTTAATTGGGATAATCGTAACGACAGAAAACTCATTTTGCAATCTACTTTTAGCGCGGACAAAAGATTGATTATATTTGACGAAATCCATAAATATAAAAAATGGAAAAATTACCTTAAAGGCGAATATGATAAATATAAAGATGACTTTAACATGCTTATAACCGGAAGCGCCCGGCTTGATATTTATAGAAAAGGCGGAGACTCACTATTGGGCAGATATTACTATTACAGGCTGCATCCTTTTTCTTTAAGCGAAATTCTGGGAAAGGTTAATAGTGCGGAGGTGTTTAAAGAGCTTATGTTTTCTGATTTTACAAAAGAGCAGGTTAATAAATTTACCCTGCTTTTAAAATTTGGGGGATTTCCTGAGCCCCTTATCAAGCAAAGTGAAAAGACATTAAGACGGTGGCGAAATTTACGTATGGATAGAATTATAAAAGAAGATATTCGTGACATAGAAAATATAAGGGATCTATCCGCTTTACAGATTCTGGTGGAATTAATTCCTGAAAAGGTAGGTTCTCTGCTATCCTTGAATTCATTAAGAGAGGATTTAAGCGTAGCTCACAAGACAGTTTCGCTATGGGTGAATATATTGGAGAGATTTTATTATCATTTCAGAATTTACCCCTTTAAAAGTAATAAGATAAAATCCTTAAAAAAGGAAGCTAAGGTGTATTTATGGGATTGGTCCGGCCTGGACAATGAAGGTGTA
>CAZGAS010000099.1:0-2593 GCA_964523875.1 uncultured Planctomycetia bacterium
CTGACCTTGGCACGGCATTAGTCTTTTTACCAATATTTTTCGTTATTATCTTTGTGGCTGGGGCAAGGATAAAGCATCTTTTACTTATTGTCCTTACAGGATCAGCTGCACTGCCCTTTTTATGGGGTATGCTAAAGGTTTACCAGAGAAAGAGGCTGCTTGTCTTTTTAAATCCGAATATAGACCCTCTTGGCGCTGGGTATACAATCATACAATCAAAGATCGCTGTGGGCTCGGGAGGATTATTTGGCAAGGGCTGGCTCTCCGGTACGCAGAACCAGTTAAATTTCTTACCGGAGCGCCACACAGATTTTATATTTTCCGTTATCGGTGAGGAATGGGGTTTCGCGGGCTCAGTCATACTTCTAGGCCTTTTTCTATTGCTTATAAAACAACTCTTTTTTATCGCTAGTACGACCAATGACCAGCGGGGTAAGCTTTTAATAGCCGGCATTGTCACTTTAATATGGTTTCAGGTATTTGTCAATATAGCCATGACTATAGGATTGATGCCTGTAGTTGGGCTGCCTCTTCCATTGGTAAGTTATGGTGGCTCCAATCTGTTGACCATAATGGTTCTTCTTTCACTAGCTATCAGCATAAACGCGAAACGCAAGATCTTTTAAATGAGCGTATAATAACAGGCAACAGCGAAACAGTTTCCAAATTGTTCGGGACAGTGGTTACCTCACTGTCCTTCTTGTAAAAAAAACAGTTTCCTGATTAAAAAGAAAACAGCTTCCCGATTGATTTGGAAACTGTTTCGGAATAAGGAATTAGAGAATATTATGAAGCCAGTTGAGTTGACAGAGGAATTTTTGCTCAGTATCCGCAAGCCGGCTCGTTATATAGGTGAAGAGTATAATATAATTAAAAAGGAATGGACAGAGAAGGCTGTAAAATTTTGCCTCTGCTATCCCGACCTTTACGAAATCGGTATGAGCAACTTAGGTATTAAGATACTTTACCATATCCTGAATAAACATGATAGCGTATTGTGTGAACGTTCTTTCGCGCCATGGCTGGATATGGAAGAGGCAATGATAAAGAATAACATTCCCTTGTTTTCACTCGAGAGCAAGGCCCCTTTAGCGGAGTTTGATATCCTGGGTTTCTCACTCTCTTATGAGCTGACGTATACAAACCTTCTTACCATGCTCTCACTCGCTAAGATACCATTTAAATCTAAGGATAGAAAAAAGAGCTCTTATCCACTGATAATCGCGGGAGGCCCCAGCACCTGCAATCCGGAACCTATCGCGGATTTTATAGATATATTCCTTATAGGTGACGGAGAAGAGGCTGTCTCTGATATCATTGATATATATATTCGGTATAAGCACAATAAGAATAGCCTGCTACATGAGATGAAAAGAATAGAAGGTGTGTATGTGCCAGGCCATTATGGCGAAGAGAAAAAAGTTAAAAGGCGTGCGGTTAGCGTTTTAAGAAAAGAGGATTTTCCTGTTAACCCGATAGTTCCTTATATCCAGACAGTTCATGACCGGATAACACTTGAGATTATGAGAGGATGTCCTAACAAGTGCCATTTTTGCCAGGCAAAATCCTTGTATCACCCGGTGCGCGTAAGGAGTAAGGAAGATATCCTGGCACTGGCAAAAGAGTCATATAAGTATACTGGTTTAGATGGCCTTTCGCTCCTGTCTCTTTCGAGTTCAAATTACCCGGGCATCGAAGAACTGATAAAGGACTTAACGAAGATCTTTCTTCCTGTAGGAGTAGGCATCTCGTTGCCATCTTTGCGAGTTGAAGATAATATCGAGAATCTTCCGACACTTATAAGTGTTATCAAAAAAAGTTCTCTGACTTTTGCCCCGGAAGTAGGAACCGAGAGGATGCTTACAGTGATTAACAAAAAGATTAACCGGGACACGTTATTTAAGGTGCTAAGGCATGCCTACACAGGAGGCTGGCGCAGAATAAAACTCTATTTTATGATTGGCCTACCTGAAGAGGAAGATAAAGATATAGAAGCGATTGTAGATCTTGCTAATTCTGTTGCAATGCTGAAGAAGGAGGTTTCAGGTGGACCGGCAGAGGTTATAGTGAATGTCTCATCTTTTATACCGAAGCCGCATACATATTTCGAACGCGTAAAGATGGCAACCCCGGCTGAACTAAAGGCAAAGCAGGCATTGATCTTAGCCAAGGCCAGAAACAAGAGGTATCTCAAGCTCAAGTTTCATGATATTGAGACTAGTATGTTAGAGGCGCTATTTTCAAGAGGTGACAGGGAATTGTCACAGGTTTTGCTTGAGGCATGGGCCCTTGGCGCCAGATTTGACGCCTGGAGCGAATCTTTTAACCCAAAAATATGGGATGAGGCTATTACCCGTTGCGGAATTGATAAGGCGCGCTATCTTTCAGGCATAGACAATATGGAGAATTTGCCCTGGTCTTATATAGAATGCGGCGTAAAATAGTTGTTATAGCCTTTGTTTAATTGACATTCTTTTTATAATAGTGTAAAATTAAAACTAATAACAGTTTCAATACTTATAAAGGGAAGCAGTTTGTTTAAATCAAGGAGAAAAAAAGATGTCTGATACAAATAAAGGCATGGTGAACAGGC
>CAZGAS010000100.1:0-2549 GCA_964523875.1 uncultured Planctomycetia bacterium
TGAAGGGGACATTTCATTTGCTACTAACAGGGGACATTTCATTAGCTTACTACAGCTTCTATTTTATTCCTTGACATATCTCCGACTATAAAGTATAATTCACTTCATCTTGTTTTTAATCACGCAGGCTATAAAAGGTATATTATGAATACAAATATTAAATTTGTTAAGGCGAGACAGATACTGGATTCACGCGGCAACCCTACCGTAGAAGTGGATTGTGTGCTGGAGAATGGTATTATGGCAAGGGCCGCTGTACCAAGTGGAGCGTCTACAGGAGAACACGAAGCAATAGAGCTAAGAGACGGCGACAAGACAAGATATCTTGGCAAAGGGGTAACAAAGGCCCTCGCCAATGTGAATAATATTATCGCCCCCGAATTAAAGGGCGTGAAGCCTTTTAACCAGCGGGAGATAGATGACAAACTCATTGCCTTAGATGGTACAGAAAATAAATCTAAATTAGGCGCGAACGCGATTTTGGGTGTTTCATTGGCAATAGCGAAGGCAGCTGCAGCTGCTAAAGGCTTAGCGCTATATGAATATTTAGGCGGCCCGGAGGCGAACATACTCCCAACGCCAATGATGAATATTATAAATGGCGGATCCCACGCGGATAACAACGTAGATCTCCAGGAATTTATGATAATGCCTGTCGGGGCCATATCATTTTCAGAAGCGCTGCGGGCAGGCGCTGAAATATTCCATAACCTTAAATTTATTCTTAAGGATATGGGGCTTGAGACCGCGGTTGGCGATGAAGGCGGTTTTGCTCCAAACCTGCAGTCAAATCACGAAGCTGTAGATGTTATATTGAGGGCTATTGAAAAGGCGGGTTACGTCCCAGGTAAGGAGATATGCATAGCGCTGGATCCGGCGTCAAGTGAATTTTTTAAAGGTGGAAAATATATGCTCATGGCGGAACAGCAAAAAGAGCGCTCTTCCGAAGACATGGTTTCATTCTACAAAGAATGGGTTGAAAAATATCCTATTATATCCATAGAAGACGGGCTTGCGGAGGATGATTGGGATGGTTGGGCAAAACTTACCAAAGCAATCGGGGATAAGATACAGCTTGTAGGAGACGACCTCTTTGTAACCAATACAAAACGGCTGCAACAGGGCATAGACTCACATGTGGCAAATTCTATCCTGATCAAGGTAAACCAGATTGGTACCCTTTCCGAAACTTTAGACGCTATCAATATGGCGAAAAAGGCAGGGTATACAGCGGTTATATCCCATCGTTCAGGAGAGACAGAAGATACGACAATAGCCCATCTTGCGGTAGCGACAGGTGTGGGGCAGATAAAGACAGGTTCGGTTTGCAGGACTGACCGTATCGCGAAGTATAATGAACTTTTGCGTATAGAAGAGGCCCTTGGCAATAGGGCGGTATACGCAGGTCTTCCTAAAAAGAGGTAATAACGCCGTATGTCAAAGAAGAACTCTTTGCTTCTTGGCATTTTCGTAATCTTGTTAATATTTCTTCCTGGTTATTCCAGGCTCCAGAAGCTTAAGGAAAAGAACAGGTTATTAAATAGCGAGATAGAAAAGTTGAACAAAGAGAATCAGAATCTCGCCTGCCAGATTGGAAGATTAGAGGCTGACCCGTTTTATATAGAAAAAAAAGCAAGAGACAAAATGGGTATTGGCAAAAGAGGTGAAGTAAGATATAGAATCATACACGAGAATGAAGAGGACAATGTTAAAGACAAAGATATCAATAGGTGACACAGTAGACGCGGAGGTATTTAAAATCACCAATTTTGGCGCGTTTGTAAGGCTGGAAGACGGACAGAAGGGGCTTATCCATATATCACAGATAGCGGGCAGCTTTGTAAAGGATATTAATAGCCATCTTAAGCTGGGGGACAAGATAAAGCCGCGCGTATTAAATATTATTGATAACAAAATAGACCTGACCTTAAAGAAGCCGAAAGAAGTAGCCCCCTCCAGTATGAAGAATACGGGATTCCGGTCTTCTGTTTTTGAAGACAAGCTTAAAATTTTTCTGGAAAAAAATAAGGACGATAAAGAATTCTCAAAATTAGATCTGTCGCGGGGTGGAGCAGCCCGGTAGCTCGTCAGGCTCATAACCTGAAGGTCAGAGGTTCAAATCCTCTCCCCGCTACCAGTTTTAATATAATCATAGTGTGTAAGAGTTAGCGTGCAGGAGTAAAGCGGGCCTGTGCTAAAGAGAACCGTAGTTAAAAGACTACGGTTTTTTGTTTACTAATATAAGGTTATGGGATATAATAAATGCATGCGTAAATTCCCGCGCTTATTAAAGGAGGGTGGACAATGTGCAAGATTGACCTTGAGAAGATGTCTTTAAAACGCAAGCTCGCCCTTACTATTGCAGGCATCCTTTATATCCTAGCGATACTTGGGAATGCCCGCCATGGTTTTGCGGAAATGGCCGGTGTTACACTTGCCTTTTTGGCACTAAGTACCATCCTATTGATCTGGATAAAATAGCAGATAAAACGTATATTCCGCTTGATGGCATTAATCTATATTTAGATAATAACTTCTGATATTTCAGT
>CAZGAS010000101.1:0-2368 GCA_964523875.1 uncultured Planctomycetia bacterium
CAGGTAAAAGCGTTCTTATTGACTTGAGGCTAGTTTTTGGATATACTTATATGCAATAGGTTTTTATGTATTACTTAAACATTGGCCCTGAGAGTCTTCCTACTGTTTAGTGGATTTAGTGAATAGGCGGCAGGAGCTTATAAAGATATAGTATATCTATTTAACGCGATTGATGATGCCGGTGGGCCATGCAAGGTTTGCGTCTTCAGGCCAGAAAACATTATTTATAAAGGGAGAAGGTGGCTAATATGCTTGATATAAGATTTATAAGAGAGAATCCTGATACAGTAAAAGAGGCTATTAAGAGGAAGAATGTTAGGCTTGATATTAATGAGCTTCTTGACATGGATAGAGAGCGCAGAAATCTACTGGTTGAAGTAGAAAAGCTTAAGAACACACGTAATATAGAGTCTGATGAGATAGCCTCTCTTAAGAAGCAAGGCAAGGACGCTGTTGCAAAGCTTAAGGAAATGAAGCTGCTATCCCAAAAAATAAAGGAAATAGATGCAAAAGTGGGGGTAATTGATAAAAAAATACAGCATATATCTATGTTTATCCCAAATATTCCACATTCTAGTACACCTATTGGCCCGGACGCAAAGTCAAATAAGATAGTAAAAGAGTGGGGTAAGCTGCCGAATTTTGTATTTAACCCCTTAAATCACATGGAACTAGGTGCCAAGCTGAACATTATGAATTTCCCTGTAGCTACTAAATTATCTGGCCCAGGGTTTTCTTTATTTATGGGTGATGGCGCTATGATAGTAAGGGCGCTTATCAATTTTATGATAGATCTGCATGTTAATAAACATGGGTATAAAGAAGTATGGCCGCCGGTGTTAGTGAACAAAAGGAGTATGACCGCTACCGGCCAGCTTCCTAAATTTGAAGAGGATATGTATAAATTAAAAGATGATGATCTCTTTCTTATACCTACAGCAGAAGTGCCTGTAACTAATATCCACGCGGATGATGTATTTGATGAAGAGGACCTACCTGTGCGCTATACAGCGTACACTCCGTGTTTCAGAAGGGAGGCAGGTTCGTATGGCAAGGATACCAAGGGCCTTTCAAGGGTGCACCAGTTTGATAAGGTTGAGATGGTGAAATTTGTCAAGCCTGAATCCTCATACGATGAACTTGAATTATTGCTCGCGAACGCGGAAGATGTTTTGCAGCTGCTCAAGCTGCCTTACAGAGTGCAGCTTCTTTCGACAGGTGACATCAGTTTTGCCGCGAGCAAGTGCTATGATATTGAATTATGGGCAGCCGGAAGCGCTGCATGGCTTGAGGTCTCCAGTTGTTCAAATTTTGAGGACTTCCAGGCAAGGCGTGGCAACATAAAATATAAAAATAAGGATACAGGAAAGCTCTGTTTTGTCCATACGCTTAATGGCTCAGGTGTAGCCTTTGCCAGGCTCATTATCGCTATAGTAGAAAATTACCAGACAAAAGAAGGCTTTGTCGAGATTCCCAAGGCGTTACAGCCATACATGGCTGGTAAGAAGATTATCAAGCCGGCCTCCTAGTGGCCGCGATTCCTATTTATGCTTAAACAGGTTTTAAAATTTATTTTAGGTATTTTTATAACACCTGTATGTGTAGGTGTCTCTCTCGCGCTTTATGAGCAGTTGAACCAGATAAAGGTAATCTCTTATTACCACCAGAAATATTTTGTAATAGGCATAGTAGCCTATCTTGTAGTGCACGCTATGATATTCAAGCCCGCGTACCTGTATATATTCAGCCATGAGTTTATGCATGCTATAGCTACATGGATATCAGGTGGCAAGGTTACGGCATTTAATGTATCTTCTAAAGGCGGCAGTGTTGCGGTTACAAAGAGTAATCTTTTTATAGCGCTCGCGCCTTATTTTTTTCCATTTTATATGATAATTGTTACTATTATATTCTTCGGGGCAAAATTATTTTTAAAGGATGGCATAGATTATAATCCATTCCTTTTTGCTATCGGTTTTACCCTGGCCTTTCATATCATACTGACTCTGGATTTTTTAAAGATACGGCAGACAGACCTATTGCACGCGGGCTATCTTTTTTCGATGTGCCTTATATATATAGTAAATCTTTTCGTAATAGGGCTTATATTCAGCTTGTTTTTTAGCAGTGTAACATTTAAAGCATTCGTGATGGATACCTATATTAGGTCAAAAGATATATACATAGGTATATATCAACAGCTTTTCCTGTAATAGGTACAACCATTTGACAATAGTTGCCTCTAATGGTATATTATACTCCTGAAATTGCGCGGAGGAGTGGCAGAGTCTGGTTGAATGCGGCGGTCTTGAAAACCGTTGTGGGGCAACTCACCGTGGGTTCAAATCCTACCTCCTCCGCCATTGAT
>CAZGAS010000102.1:0-2273 GCA_964523875.1 uncultured Planctomycetia bacterium
TTGTTATTCTATCACAGGCCGTGTATACGCGGATATTATTAACCAGATTGAGAAACTGGTGATAGAAAAAGCATTGGAACAATCTGATGGTAACCAGCTGGCAGCGGCTAAAAAGCTCGGTATTAATCGCAATACCTTGCGCAAAAAGATAAAACAGTTCCATGCAGAGGTTTGGAGATTTAAAAAGTGAACCAGAATTCCTTTCCATACCAGCAAGGCCTATATGATCCGCGGTTTGAGCATGATAACTGCGGAGTGGGCTTTGTCTGCAATATAAAATGTGAGAAGACACATCTTATTGTTGAGCAGGGCATATCTGTTTTAGAGCGCTTAAGCCATAAAGGCGCTGTCGGCGCTGACCCTCATACAGGAGATGGCGCTGGCCTGCTTATCCAGATACCACATACCTTCTTAAAAAAGGTTTGTAAGATATCAGGCATAACATTGCCTGCTCCCGGGGGTTACGGAACCGGATTAGTGTTTTTACCAACCGATCTTGCGAAGAGAGGTATCTGCATGGATATCTTTGAGAAGGCCATTGCGGAAGAGGGCCAGCAATTTTTAGGTTAGCGCGATAATTCTATAGACGCTATAACAGATATAAAAGGAGGCAGTGCTGATGGCTAAGTATATTTTTGTAACAGGCGGCGTTGTATCTAGTTTAGGCAAGGGCGTAGCAGCTGCTTCTATTGGCAAATTACTCGAATCCGCGGGGCTTAAGATCACATTGATAAAATGTGACCCGTATATTAACGTAGATTCGGGCACAATGAATCCGTTTCAGCATGGCGAGGTGTATGTAACGGATGATGGCGCGGAAACAGACCTAGACCTGGGTCATTATGAACGTTTTACCAATGCCAAGCTTACAAAGGATAATAACATAACGACTGGGAAGATATATTATTCCGTTATAACGAAAGAACGAAAAGGGGATTATTTGGGAAAGACTGTTCAGATAATACCGCATATCACAGATGAGATAATACACGACATAAAAAAGGTCGCGAATAAAAAGAATGTAGACGTAGTGATTATAGAGATAGGCGGTACAGTAGGAGACATAGAAAGCAGGCCTTTTCTGGAGGCGATCAGGCAATTACGCCTTGAGGCCGGCAAGGAGTATGCTGTTAATATTCACGTTACCTTGGTTCCATATATCAAGACAGCAGGAGAGGTCAAGACCAAGCCAACACAGCATAGCGTAAGCACCTTGCGTGAAATAGGAATAATACCGGATATTATTTTATGCAGGAGCGAAAAACATCTTACCTCGCAGGTAAAAGACAAGATCGCGCTTTTCTGCAATGTTGATAAAGAAGCGGTTGTCTCTGCTGTAGATGTAGATAACATCTATGAGGTGCCAATGAGCCTTTACGAAGAAGGCCTTGACAGGCTCCTCCTGCGCCTTCTTAAGCTAAAGTGTCGCGAAAGAGACCTTGCTAAATGGCAGAAGACCGTACTGGAAAGGATTAAAAATCCGGTTAATACAGTTAATGTCGCTGTTGTTGGCAAGTATATCACGCTGCAGGACGCGTATAAGTCTATATATGAAGCTCTTGTACATGGCGCGATAGCGAATAATGCCAGGCTTTTTATCAAGCGTGTTGATTCCGAGGATATAGAAAAATATGGCTCACATACATATTTAAATGATGTTGATGGAGTCTTAATCCCAGGCGGTTTTGGACAAAGAGGCATAGAGGGCAAGATAAAGGCGGCGCAATACGCCAGGGAAAAAGATATACCTTTTTTCGGGATATGTTTAGGCATGCAGATAGCGGTCATTGAATTCGCGAGAAATGTATGCGGTTTGAAAAAGGCAAATTCAACAGAGTTTTACAACAAGACACCGTATCCTGTAATCTCTCTTTTAGAAGAACAGAGAGGCGTAAAGGCTAAGGGTGCTACAATGCGTTTAGGTAAGTACTCATGCAGGCTAAAAAAAGATACAAACAGCATGAAGGTTTATGGCAAGAAGGTAATCTCCGAGCGGCACAGGCATAGATACGAATTTAATAATAAATATAGAAATATCCTTGAAAAGAACGGGCTTATCGTCGCCGGTACATATCCTGCCGGTGATCTTATTGAGATTATAGAGCTTAAAAAACACCCCTGGTATCTTGCCTGCCAGTTCCATCCTGAATTCAAATCCAAACCTGACGCGGCGCACCCGCTCTTTAAGAGTTTTATAAGAGCTGCCCTGAAGAATAGCTAGCCGGTTACTTCTTTATTTTACCATTTCTATCCACAACAATGTGCCAATAAGA
>CAZGAS010000103.1:0-1916 GCA_964523875.1 uncultured Planctomycetia bacterium
TAATAACTGAATATGAATATAATAAAATTAAATAATCTGAAAGAATTTGAATCCGGTGATGGTTCAATATTACGTGAGTTTTTTAATTCCAATAAAGATACTATAGAAGCGCGTTATAGTTTAGCTCACGCTAAGGTTGCACCTGGCCAGCACACCAAAGGTCATAAGCTAAATATTACCGAACTCTATTATATATTAAGAGGAGAGGGGTTGATATATGTAGACGGTGAAAAGGCCAATGTTTATCCGGATGATGCCATTTATATACCGCCTAATTTAACACAGAGTATAAAAAATATCGGAAAGACCGATCTGGAGTTTATATGTATAGTCGATCCTGCCTGGGCACCTGAGAACGAGGAGGTTTTTTAAGCCCAAGTATAAAAATTGGAAAAAATAGATGAAAAAAATAAAGCTTATTTTTACTATATTAGGTATTATCCTGGTGGCAATCGTTTTTTATAGGTTCTTTCTGCTCCAATCTAATCAGAACAAGGCACTGAAACAGGTTATTCAGCGCCTGGAATCCGAGTCACGCGTAGCGGAAGTATTAGTTACTAATGTAAATTATGATGAGGTAGAGAAGAAGCGCAAGACTACTATAAAATTTTTAGAATATGATACGCAGGGCATACCTCTTGAGCCTAAATACTTTACCTTCTCAGGCAACATAATACAATTTCAGTCATTGGTTATCAGGTTTGATGATATCCATGTAAGGAGAGCGGATAAATTACGCGGTAAAAGTGCCTGTTTGTTCTGGAAGGTATTTATGCTTGATGGGAGAGATACACAGGAATATGACATAACCCAGTCAGGCCAGGTGCCTGAGGTCTACAAGATAGAAGGCGAGAACAGCAGATTTGAGGATACATTATGGAAACAATTCTGGAATTACGCGTTAAATAATGAAGAAGCGAAAAAGGCAGGCATAAAAAGCGCCCAGATAGAGGCCCCTGGGACAATGTTTATTTCCGGTATGCTTTACACCATAAAGATAGAGCATGACGGCGGCATGAGGATAGACTCTTTTCCGTTGCCTTCTATTCTAAAGGGTGAGAAGATACCGGAATAAGTAGGATTGTTATGATTGCATTGAAGCGAATTGTAATTGTATCATTTATAATGTTGGGAGTGTCGGCAATGCTATTCGATAAACAAAAAGTGAACAAAAGGACAAAAAGGGACGCTTCTATTTTTATTGACAAGGCAGTTTCTTTGTGATATTTTACACCTATGCCGCGAATATTCAGAATTCTTCCAGAGAATGGTTTCCTTCATATCTTAACTAGAGGTAATAATCGCCAAATTGTTTTTCATGACAATAATGATTATGAGAGTTATATCAACTTAATAAAAAATTATAAGCATGAAAACAAGGTGAAAATTTGCCATTACTGCCTAATGCCAAATCATATCCATCTCATTGTTGAGATAAGCACAGAAAGCAACCTTCCCAGATTTATGAAACAGCTAAATCTGGCATATTTACATTACTATAAGAAAAAATATAAATATGATGGACATTTGTGGCAAGGTAGATATAAAAGCCTTATAATAAGCAAGGATGAGTATTTGATAGCATGCGCAAAATATATAGAACTCAATCCTTTGAAAGCAAAGATAGTAAATAATCCTAAAGAGTACAAATATTCAAGCTATAGTGTCTATGCATATGGTAAAGAAGATGAAATAGTTGAGTATGACCCTATATATCTTGACTGGGGAAAGACGGATAAAGAGAGGCAACTGTACTACAGGAAATATTTGAATGAAGAGATGAAAACGATATCGTTGAATCTAAATGCAAGATTTATAGGAGCGGATGATTTTATCAAGCAAATGGAGAATGATTTCAAAGTAGTAAATTTAAATGGAAAAAGAGGAAGGCCAAGGACAACAAAAAATAAATAGAA
>CAZGAS010000104.1:0-1885 GCA_964523875.1 uncultured Planctomycetia bacterium
AGAGGGGACAGATCACTTGCTATTAACAGGGGACATCTTGACAAGCTATCAACAGTATTATTAAAAAAAACGGCCTGCTTGTGCCCGCTTAATCATCAATATGCAACTCAACTTCCTGTGCCAGAAGTTCTTGTATTTGATAGGGGATTTCTTTCTTAAAATAGTGCTCTGAGACTACGTGGCCAAATTCATGGGCAATTACATATTTTGATATATGCTGTTCTGAGGTATATATAGTCTTATAATTATCCACGTAATATGATATCAGCTCTCCTTCATGATTTGGCTGGCCGCCTATGCTGTTCAGGGCATTATTAAGCTGGCGCTGGTTCTTGAATATTTTAACATCAACCTTCATGTTTGCCGGATACATATCTAAGATAGTCTGCGCCTTTACGCATAAATTATCAAATGCCTTGACAAGGCCTGTGTCGGTGTAAGGCGGCCTGGATGAGAAAAAATTCCCGAATAGGAAATCCCCTGATGAATAGGCCTTGTTATAAAGGCGGGTTTTATCGACATCATCAGCAAGGTATAATGTACAGTATTTGCCGTCAATAATATACCAGTTATCAGCAAAGGCGCGACGCTGCCCCAGTAAAAAAAGGCATATCGTAAAACATATAACCAATGTTATTTTAAAGCTCTTATTCATTACTATTTTTCTGTCTGAAAATAATCTAATTTATTTTGCAAGTTCTTTGCCTTGTCAACCACGGACTTTAATTTTAATTTTATCGCGTTGTCGTTTATATCTGATGATAGACCCTCAGCCTCTTTTTCAATGTCCGTTGCTGTTTTTTTAGCGTCGGAAATCTTGTTTCTTAAGGATTCAAAGATACGGTTTATCCCATCAGCTATCTCTCTGGCATGGTCTGTTGAGCGAAGTTTTATCCGCACTGTCAGGTCACCATTGGCAAGATTGTTTAGGTTGCGTTTTATATTAAATATCGCGCCGGCTATTCTGTGCGTTAAAAACATAAAAACCAATCCGCCGATTAACGCCATGGCAAAGAAGACTGAAACCCCGCCCCATAAAAGCACAGGCCGTATATAATCGGCGGTATTAACAATCGAAAGGCGTGAATTTATAAAAGAGGTTGTAACGGTTGATTTTGACAGCAGGTACAATATGACAGCAGATACTAAAAGTCCAAGCCCCATTAGCAGACAGAACTTTAGTATAAATATTCCCTGGAATTTCTTATCAATAAAATAGTTTTTTCTCCTGCTCTTATTATGATCCATTATTTTATGCCCTCCAACACGCGGTTATACTTCTTTACGCGCGATTGTTTACGAAGTAATTGATACCAGTCTTTCAATCGCTTATTTATTTCTTCAGGGGTAAGGCTCTTGTCAGCCTCTAGCTCCTTAATCTTCTTATTCAAGAGTTCTTTATAAAGAGCCTGTTTCCAGTAGCGCTCTATTGTACGCATAAAGGTTTTTTCCTTGTCAAGGCCTTCTTTCTGCGCCTCTTGCACAAGTATCTCTCTCTTTATCGCGATTTCAAGTTTATCATCAGCACTTAACGCGCCCTTCTCATTTACAGAGGGAATAGCTAAATCACTCTTAAAATCATTGACAGTCATATCGTAATTATTTATCTTCGCGACAATACTGCCCTTGTCCACAGCCCTGCCGCAGCCACTACAAATAAGCGGCACCATCAAAACAACAGCCATAATGAAAATATTTCTTTCTGATTGAAACTTCATCTTTTTCTCCTATTTTATATGCATACTATATTCATTTTCTTGTCAGTGTGTGCGAAATTTGCACACACTGCTTTGCTCTCTAAAGATTTTGTGCTTCTTTATGCTACCAAAAGCATAGCCAAAAATCAAATTATTCCCTTGACATATCTGACTTTATAGCGTATATT
>CAZGAS010000105.1:0-1877 GCA_964523875.1 uncultured Planctomycetia bacterium
GCTCCTGATATATTGGACCTATCGGTATGACAGCTCTTCCACCGATAGCAAGCTGTTTGAGAAGTTCCTCTGGTATCTTTGGCGGCGCCGCGGTAACTATTATTGCTTCATAAGGAGCAGACTCTTCCCACCCCTTATAACCATCTCCAAGTTTTACATATACATTATCATAGCCTAATGCCACAAGACGTTTCGTGGCAGACTCTGCCAAGGGCTCTAATATCTCAACGCTATAGACCTTACTGACTATCTCTGCTAAGACAGCTGCCTGATATCCGCTTCCTGTGCCTATCTCAAGGACACGATCCCCGGGCTTAAGCTTCGCAGCCTCTGTCATATACGCCACAATATACGGCTGTGATATTGTCTGGTCATGTCCTATAGGCAAAGGCTTATCCGCATAGGCAAAATCAGCCAGGTCAGAAGACACAAATAAGTGCCTCTCTGTCTTTCTCATCGCGGAAAGCACAGCCTCGTCTCTTATGCCTCTTGATTCCAGCTGCTCTTTAACCATGCGTCTCCTCTGGAGGTCAAAATCATCATCTTGAGCATAAGGGCCTTTTTCAAATATAATTACCAAGGCAATAGCAAGAAAAAATATTCTGCAAGTAATCCTTGATCTCGTAACATCCACCTTATCTGTAATTATTAAAATGAAGCGGTATAGAAAAATCCAAATCTCTTAAATGCTGCATAACGGACTGCAGATTATCCTTTTTAGGGGCAAATACTCTTACCTTCTCCCCTTCAATCTGTGATTGGACCTTAAGGCCAAGGTTCTTAATAATCTTTACGAGCTCTCTTGCTTTTTCCTTTTCAATGCCTGTTGTTATCTGCGCCTCCAGCTTTAAGTGTCCACTGAATACCTTCTCCGCCTCTGAAAACTCAAGCGCCTTTGTTGATATACCTCTCTTTACTATCCTTGTAAGTACTATATCTTTCAGTGACCTGAGCTTAAAATCATCGGGAGTAATAAGGGTAATCTTTTTTTCCTCACGATTATACTCAATTGAGGATTTAGAGCCCTTAAAATCATATCTATTGCCAAGTTCTTTCTTTGCCTGCTGTATAGCGTTATCAACCTCCTGCATATCAACATCTGAAACTATATCAAATGAGAATTTTTCCTTTGCCATATTTTACTCCTTTCATTCTTTAAACATTAAACCTAATGTCAAGAATATCTCCGTCTTCAACTGTATAATCCTTGCCCTTTAAATACGCTTTTCCTGCCTCTTTTACCTTTGCCTCACTTCCTAATGAGATAAGGTCATCATACTTTATAACCTCCGCGCGGATAAACCCTTTTTGCAGGTCAGTATGTATAACGCCCGCGGCCTTCGGAGCGGATGAACCGGCAGCAACAGTCCATTGCCGAACCTCGTCAGGCCCGACAGTAAAGAATGATATCAAGTTAAGCGCCTTTATGCATAGCCTTGTCATTACATTAGCGGCAGGCTCTTTTATACCAAGGGCCTGCAGGAACTCTTCTCTTTCTGACTCTGTCTCGAAAGAGGCTATCTCAGACTCTACCTTAGCACAGGCAGGCATTATATAAATATCCGCATCCTTATATCTCTCCCGCATACTCTCAATTATAGAACTGTTTAATATATCATCCTCTGAGATATTAAGGATAATAAGCATCTTTTTGAATGTAATAAACGGATAACTTGAGATAAGTTTTTTCTCATCATTATCCAGGCTTAGAAGCCTTAAGGCTAAATTTTTATCGAGATGCTCTTTTATTTTTAGGAGAAGCGCCTTCTCTTTTACGGATTGGGCGTCATTAAGCTTTTTAATGCTTTTGTCAAGCCGCTCAAGGCGTTTTTCGATAAAAAGCATATCATGTAATATCAGTTCTGAATTAATATTAT
>CAZGAS010000106.1:0-1775 GCA_964523875.1 uncultured Planctomycetia bacterium
GAACTTTAAGCCCTTTTGACTTTGCGTATCTAATAAGATCAAAAAAATCTTCCCGCAGCATAGGTTCCCCACCGGTAAATCTGACCGTGGGAACCTTGGCTTTCTTAATACTGTCAATTATCTCTTTTACGTATTTGGTAGTCATATGTTGAATACCAAAACCGTTAGAAGCAAAGCTTGTTCTATTAAAGCAGAAAGTACATTTAAAATTACACCTTGACTCTACCTCGAGCATTACCTCAACAGGCATATCAGGGATAGTTTTTATGCTTGGCATATGCTTTATATAGCTATTCATTACACCGGAACAAATGGTGTTGTATTTACACTGCCTGCATTCATCCGGAAAAATATAATATTCGCTGTGAACATCTTTAAGAAAAAGGCTTTCCGGCGAAAAGATTAAGCAGTAGGGGATACCTTTTGCTTTTATGATAATGTCGAATAAAAATCTATCACGAATCATAGCGATACGTTTAGCAAGTTCATCCAGAGAAGGCAGAAGATTATGGTTGTCAGTTCTAACAACATTTAATTGGGCCTTCTTTATTTTAAAGCGCTTTGCCAATTTCATTATATTGTACAAATATTTGTCATTTAAGCTGCTGACGGTTACCGATAAAACAATATTATCCCTTTGCCCTAATTTTAAAAGGTTCTTAATTCCTTTTATCGTTTGCTTAAAACTGCCCTTAGAGCGCGTAATTTTATCATGTAATCTTTCGTTATGTCCATGTAAAGATATCTTAAAATAATTAGCGCCGGCCGCTGTAATTCTTTTTGAGAATTCAATATTTGAAAGCATACGGCCGTTAGTATTTAACTGCCTAATCTCTATTTTTCTTTTTTTAGCAAGCTCCAACAGGTCAAAAATATTCTTCTGTAAAGTCGGGTCTGTACCTGTAAAAATAATCCTCTTATCTGTGCAGGTATTAATGTTCTCTACCTGCTTACGGATATAGATATCGGAACAATTGTGAGCCTTGTCTTCTTTACAAAAAAGGCAATTGTTATTGCAGCTTCCCTTAAAACATATTCTCATAAGCTTGTCGCAATCTGTTCTTGTAATTATCGGCTTCCTCCGCCGTAGGAGCAATTACCATAAACTGCCCTTCGCCTTTTGTCTTTAAAAGGCCTATGTCTATGGGGAAAACACCATAGCCTTTCTTTTTTGCTATAAATAATTTATGGGAATTACGGAATAATTTTTTAAAAGTTGTGGGCCGTCCTTTCATTGTAAACGCTTTCCAGGAAATGCCCCTTACAGAATCAAACAACCTCTCAGCTATAAGTGCTGGAAAAGTGCTGTAATTAAAGCGAAAATTAACCTCTGTAGAATAGATAGCGTTATCTTTAGTTATTATGTAATCAATGCCTGTTAGGCCATAGCATTTTCTACTCTGTAAGTAACGGCAAAATTTCCACGAAAGCCTTTTTACCTTTTTTAACACAGGGGCCTCTTCAACAAGCTGTGAAGGGAAAATGCTCCCCTTGTGAATAAACCGGCCTTCTTCAAACAACTGGTCAGACAACCCGATAAATGTAATCTTTTTGCGCCCTATCCAATACTGGATATTTGGAGATGCCTTGACATCTCTTATAATCCCCTCCAACAAAAACGATTTAGCTTTTGCAAAATATTTCTTAAAGCGATTTTCCAGCTCTTTTTCAGTCCTGATAACAAAAACTCCAAAACCTGATGCTGATCGCTCCTTTTTTATCACTATATCCTTAAACCCCTGATTTTTTAAACAATGGAAACGGAGCTTCGCGTC
>CAZGAS010000107.1:0-1590 GCA_964523875.1 uncultured Planctomycetia bacterium
ACAATAACTGGAAATTTTTGATATTGTCTTCTCTTTTGCTTCCTTTAAACATTCTATAAAGAAATACCTATCTGCATCTTCATGAAAAATTGCACTCTTATTATTCCCCCGCAATATAACATGATGCGGATATCCGGGGAGAACTATTCTAGGTTTTCTAGGCATAGTTAATTATAAGCCTACTGCATATTCATGTCAATAAAAATCACTCTGACCCCTTTTTCCCCTTTTTCCTCTCTGACCCCTTTTTCCTCCGGACTTTTTTGTTGCGAATGGCATGGTTTTTCCACGTCGTCTAGGCTATATTAATGAGCAACAAAATAGAATGAGCAAGCCTCGCCGGGGCTTGCGAATGCTCCTGCGCAAATCACTCCAAAGTGTTAAAAACATAGCGTTTGTAAGGTTAAGTAAAAAATGAGGGACGGACCCAATTAAGGACCCGTCCCCCTGGCAACTGTTATTCTATATTTAAGCTTATGCTGCTATTAGGGCTGCTAAAGCCTGCCTATGTAATTGTTCATAATATGCCTCATCTATGGCTATAGGAATAGGTAAATCAAGTATAAATATTGAATTCTTCAAAAATGCCTCTAACAATTTCGGTGACAAAGGAGCCTTTGTTATAAACCTATATATCTGTGCTATTATTCCATCAAGCGCAGGTTTTGTATCCTGGCTGTATGTCAAGAGGCCTTTGGCAAGAACTATTACCTGCTCTAGCGGCAAATAACCATCCTGCGTAACAGATTTTATATCTATACGTCTTGTTATACCATCTACAGGCATACTGGATATCGCTATTATGTTTGCCGCACCATCTGACTTTGGATTATATTGACTCTGAAGTCTGACCTTGCAACCAAGCTTTGTTTCAAGCGCCTCAAGATATGGGCTTGCCTTATCAAGCATAGTAAGCAATATCTTTTGGTTGTCAGGTATGTCATTATCATTAACCAATATTGTACCTGTTACATCTTCAAGGGCAGCATCTTCCGCAGCAATATTCTGAACCGCAGTCATTGTGTCAAATGACGCCTGAACCTGATTGGCCTGCTCTGCTACAGCTATAACAGCCTCCGGTGACTGGCTTTTTATCGTTTCAAGTTTATCAATGGTGTCTTTGTATGTCTCTAACTGCTTTGACAACATATCTGCATTAAGCTCTGGTATCCTACTAGTACTTGTAAAAGCATCTGTGAATCCAGAAAGATATGTCATGGCATCTAATATATCTTTATTATAACCACCTGAAGATGCCTTGGCTGCTGCTTGAGCGTTTTGAATACCCGCTATATAACTTATGAGCGTTTTTATCTTTGACTCATTTTCGGCCATGAGTTCTTCTATCTTATCAACCTCGGCATTTTTAAGAGTAAGCTTATTAGCAGCAGTGTCTTTATCTTTATTCCAACTATCTTTTACAACATATCCATCAAGTCTTTGCAGGTCTTGGCGCGCCATCTTCTCTTGACTCTTTGCCAATTTAAGATCATTTCCAAGAGACTTAAGTTTGTATTGAATTGAGTCAATCCGTGATTTAAACACATCTATCTGATCTATGCCTGCTGAAGATGCCTTGGCTGCTGCTTG
>CAZGAS010000108.1:0-1548 GCA_964523875.1 uncultured Planctomycetia bacterium
TAAAAAAAGACTGCGGGCTATTATAACCTGTGTTAAAATTTTTTAAAGTTACAATTAATGAAAAAAATGCGGGCTTTGCTATCCAAAAAGCCTCTTTTACATACATAATATGCTGCCTAAAAATACGCGTCCACGGCAAGAAAAATGCGATTATGATAATATTTGCGATTATCATTTTTTTTGCTGACTTACGGTACTTTTTTATGCCTAATAGCAGCCAGCCCGCAGCAAGAAATAAAAGTCCTATATAATTTGTATATATTAATAGAATGCTAGAAGCAATAAACCCTATCCAGGGTTTATTGCTATCTTTCTCCAATGCCTGATATAAAAAATACGCACTTAGAGTTATCAAAAAAACCGCTAAAGAGTACTGCCTTGCTTCTTGCGCGTACCAGATATGAATAGGGGAAATTGAAATCAAAAAGGCCGCATAAAGGCCATTTTTTTTGCGCGATAAAAGAGCGGCTAATTTGTACGTTACAAATATGGAAAAAACGCTAAAAAAAACCGATAACAACCTCAGAGAGAACGCGCTGTTGCCTAAATAGGCTATTGTATGCTTAAGCAAAAAATAATAAAAAAAAGGCTGTGGATCCAAGCTTTTGTAATAGATTAATTGGGGTTTCCGTTGTTGTTCCAAAGCGAGATTACCGTAAGGTATGTCTTCTCCTGATAGAGAATAAACTTCCTTTATATTATCTGCGCTTAAAGCGCTTGTTGCTTCGTCAAACCATATATCGTTATTACCCAATTTATACAAACGTAGAAAAGCACCGAGAAAAATAATAGCAGCTAATAATAAGATTGCACCTGCTTTAGGGCTTATACACTCCTTAAGAATTTTTTTATTTATGCTAGCAATCATAATTTAATTCTTCCTGATATAATATCAGCAAATTTTATTTTGTTTCCGCATAAGATATAACTGTTTTCTGTTTTAATCCTATGCCAGACGAGTGCGAATCGGTTAAATCGGTAACGAAAACTTTGCTTTCCAAGCCGAATATCTTATGAAAGGCTCCACTAATTTTCTCTTTAATAACTGTTTCGCTACCAAGATATTTCTTTAAAGGTAAATTGTAACTCATACTGCAACAAAATCAAGTCCAAAATCGCTGTTACTTCTTAAGCATTCTTGGGCTGCCTGTTTAGCTGACCTATATCCAAGCCTTTTTCTTGGATAATTATTCATCCACTTTTCGATATCCTTTATCTCGCTTTTATCAAAATGGCTTATATCTTCACCTTTAGGGATGAAGCGGCGGATAATTTTATTTGAGTTTTCGTTGCTGCCGCGCTCCCAAGAGCTATATGCATGCGCAAAGTATGTAGTTGTCCTTTGTGTTCCTGGCTCTAGTATGCTGACTTCCAAAGCTTTCCAGTTTAAAAACTCACCGCCGTTATCAAAGGTGATTGTCTTGAATTTCAGTTTAAATGCCCTACCATACTTCTTTTCTAATTTATCTATAGCTTCTTGTACTTCTTCTTGCGTTGCCTGTTCAAGCTTAATAATTATCTCTTCTAGGGTCTTTCTCTCTGTTAAGG
>CAZGAS010000109.1:0-1547 GCA_964523875.1 uncultured Planctomycetia bacterium
GTTCGGATTTTCACCGACTGCAAATCAAAGAGCTTTACTTGGCGCACTCATATTTTTTTAACTTTTCTGAAAGAAATCGATTGTCTTAGAACATCGCCTCAGTGAGATTCCTTGCCTGTGTTTTTTTCAATTTTATGCAAGAAATCGATCGTCTTAGAACATCGTCTCAGTGAGATTCCTTGCCCTTATTTTTTTGGATTTAATGAAAGAAAATCCCCATTTCAAGCGTCTATATATATGGAGGGTCTAATAAAATAGAAAGGGGGAAACTATGCCAAATCAGGTGTTACCAGAGGCAATCGGCCAAAAGATATATCTCATTAGAGGACATAAGGTTATGATAAGCACAGATCTATCTATTTTATACGGGGTTGCAACAAAAGTATTATTACAAGCTGTTAAACGTAATATCGAAAGATTTCCCAGTGACTTCATGTTTAAACTAAGCTGGGAAGAATCTGCTATTTCAAGGTCACAATTTGTGACCTTGAAACATGGTAAAAATATAAAATATCTTCCGTATGCCTTCACGGAACAGGGCGTGTCTATGCTTTCAAG
Source organism: uncultured Planctomycetia bacterium (assembly GCA_964523875.1). Taxonomy (GTDB): domain Bacteria; phylum Omnitrophota; class Gorgyraeia; order JABMRG01; family JABMRG01; genus JAUVHV01. Next base: position 559 of record CAZGAS010000109.1, read on the forward strand.
CGTACTAAGAAGTAAAAAAGCAATCCAGGTCAACATAGCCATTATGCGTGCTTTTGTAAAACTACGCCAGATATTATCTACCAATAAAGAACTTGCTCACAAGCTTAAGAAATTGGAACAAAAGATAGAAAAGCACGATACTGAGATCCAAGCCATCTTTGAAGCCATCAGGCAACTTATGAAGCCTCTGGTACAGCCAAAGCGAAGGATAGGCTTTCATGCAGAATAAAATAGAAAGGAAAAAATATGTATAGATGCAAAGATAACTATGGAACTTATGAAGATGGTAACGCGTGGATTACCCCTCTTGATAACTATAATATTGTTCATTATGATTGCCCTACAGAAAATGAAATAACACAACGAGTAACCGATGCAATAAATGAGATTGTAAACGATGACGAATTTGATAAGGATTGCCCTCTATGTGAAATGATGTCAAAAGGACCTTATAATATAGTTTACTATTGTACTGTCTTTTGTCATAACTGCCCTAAAGCAAAGATTTGCAAAAACTTCAATCCTAATTCCAGAGAAGAAGAGAAGGAATTAAACACTAGATTCCTGCCTGCGGAATAGTGCTAGATTCCCGCCAAAAAGACCTCTTATCTTACAAGGAGATAGCATGAAACATATATTAATACCGCAAGAAGTGATAAAGCAGAAAATATATCTTATTAGAGGCCAAAAGGTTATGATGGATACCGACATAGCCCAGCTTTATGGTGTAAAGACTAAAAGGCTTAATGAGCAAGTAAAAAGGAATATAAGGCGCTTTCCAACAGACTTTATGTTTCAGTTAACAAAGAAAGAGAAATGAGATATAATAGAAAGTTGTGGATTGAGAGTTTGACAGTTTAAAAAAAATGACGTATCCTTTTGGTAGATTTAAAACCAAAAAAAGGCTCAAAGTAAAGAGCCAGAAAGGATACGTCATGGATAAGTATAGCGTAGAAAGACAAGGAAGTCCAGAAGAAGTTAGGATAACA
>CAZGAS010000110.1:0-1525 GCA_964523875.1 uncultured Planctomycetia bacterium
GCCAATCAAATACTCGGGAGTCTTTGTAAGCGCAATCATTGCACCTCGTAATGCCTTTATTCTTAAAAATGCACTATACAAACTTCTCTCCATCATTTCTTCTTCAGAAAAATCATATAGATTAACTTCACCATGAATTACTTTGCAGTGTTTTATGTGCCTATCGCAACATATATTCAATCTGTATATATCAGGAAAGGCATCCTCTGGTACCAAATTAAAAGTACAAGGTTTACCATCCTTACCAGCTATTCCTCTCACAGTAACTTGGTTATTACTAGCATCATATGTCAACGCAACCCCTTTAAGTATTTCATATGCCTTGCGCAAGTCTTTGACAACAACCCAATTATCATAATCATTATACTCTGTTTCTTCTCTCGCTGAAGAACCATAGACCACTATCGCTGTGAGATTTTCTCCTAATTCATTCTCTAACCATTTTGCATAACCAAACTTACCTGAATTTTCTGTTTGCGGCCCAACAAATTTTTTCATTTCTGTATCTCGATAACAGTTTGGAATTTTTCTGAGGTATTCAATCAATTTTTCTTTGATATCAATCAAGATGTCGTCCCAGCCTTCTTTTTGAGAAGGTAAATCAAACCCCATGTATTGAGGGTTCTTTATCAAGTCCATAGCTGCCATTATTTTAGTAAGCTTGTTATATGTATATATTTTAGATATCATTACGTTTTCCATATCTTCTTTTTGCTGTAGCTTACCTTGGATAATATATGAATCCATTGATGCGATTTTTCCGCTAATTTCGGTTTGCAATTGCAATAATGCCGCTAAAATTCGTTCTTCATCAGAACGTTCAGGAATCTTAATAAACCTGGTTACTGTATCATAACCAATAACGCTGCATATCTTATGAAAAGCTGATGGCAAAAATTTAACGAAACCTTTAAGCTCAGAAACTGAATATGGTATAGGTATATGCCCCTCTGGGACCTCTCGGACAAGCCTTGTAATATATTCTGGGCTAGGGGAAGCATCTGTAATTATAGAATGAAATGTTAATTGGGTATTACTATATAGATCAAATTCATTTACCTGTGCAGCGCATAGCTCTGTTACAATGAGGCTTTTATGCTGACATCTGCTTGCCATAGGCCTTAGGGTACCTAGTTTAAAGCATGTAGCTGAGGTTATAGTGCATGCCCCTGCGCTTTGGCTAGTAAAGCAGACTATAATTAGCAATATTAATGTTCTTTTGAGTATATTTGCCATAAAAAATAAACCCCTGACCTTCTTGCCAGGGGTTTCATGTTTAATTAATCTATTATACTATGTAATAGTATTTAATGCAAGTGTTTTTGCCCCCTTCGACGCGGCCACCTTTGGTGGCCTTGCTCAGGGCATGCTTCCTCGGACATTTCGTCCTCGGTCGCTCCCCAAAGTCTGCGCGAGCGGTTCACATTCCCTTTACGGTAAAACTACAATAATATCAATAACCCCCTAAACAGTAACATCTACGCCTCTCTGCCTTGCTTCAAGCAAGTCATTAAGCAAAAGCTTT